>JAXDQG010000435.1:0-3618 GCA_034667945.1 Acidimicrobiia bacterium
ACCGGCCGGCTGCCGTGCGCACGGTGCCGATGCAAAGACCCCTGGATTGGCCGGTGGCGATGGGCCACAGCTCGCTGAGCAGCCAGTTGTCGACCCGCTCGAAGCCGTGGAACCACACCGAGTGGTCCAGGCTCACCGAGTGCCGCTGCTCGACCCCCGGATGGTCCGCGTGGGGCTCCCGCACCGCCCGGGTCGGCCCGTGGTCCGAAGCGTAAGCCAGCGCCCAGCGATGCAGGTCCGGGTCGTCGGGGAGCTGGCCCCGAGCCCGCAACCACATGCGCCGTACATGCGGCGGTGCGTCGGCACCGGGTTCCACGGGCACGTCCCGACAGTCGAACGCGGCGCCGTCGTAGCGCCCCGGAGCAAGCCCATCCGGAGCGGGCACGGGACCGGGCAGCGGCGGCGTCTCGTACGCCGGACCCGGCTCACCGGGGTGGAAGGAGGCGGTGAGCACAAGGATCGGCTCGTCCGCCTGGCTGGCGACGACACGCCGGGTCGAGAAGGCACCCCCGTCGCGGGTCGACTCGACGTCGTAGCGGATGGCCAGGGCGGTCCGACCGGCCCGTAGGAACGAGGCGTGCAGCGAATGCGGTTTGCGGGCCGCGTCCGCAACGGTTGCCTGCGCAGCTCGCAGCGCCTGTCCGACCACCAGGCCCCCGAAGACGTGCTGCTCGCCAGGGGGATTCCGGCCCTCGAAGGCGTTGGCGCCCACCGTCTCCAAGGCGAGGCGCGCGACGATGGGTGCGGGCGCGCTCAACGGTCCTCCACCATTCGCTCCGATCGGTTCGTCATACCCCTCCTTTTGCCGGCCTGGATGCGGGCTGCGCTCGCCCTCTGACGCACCCAAAACGGCGCCCGAACCGGGCCTTCGATCCGGCCCGGCAAGGTAGCCCCATGTGGGCCCGGACCGGGGGCGCGAGCCGCCTGCGCCGGGTGCGCTCCCATTTCTGGTGAGACGGCCAGCAAAATGGCGTCAGATTCATTCGGACGCGGTGGCGGGGGCAGGCCTACGATCCAGCGCATGGCCTCGTGGAACTTCGCCACCCTGTGGGAGATCGCCGCCGAGAACGTGCCCGACGCACCCGCACTCCTCCAAGGAGACCGGGTCATCACCTGGGCCCACTTGAACCAGCGGGCCGACGGCATCGCCCGCTTGCTGATCGACCGAGGGGCCGTGGAACAGGACAAGGTCGCCCTGTACCTCTACAACTGTCCCGAGTATCTCGAGTCGTGCTTCGCCTGCTTCAAGGCCGGCCTCGTCCCGGTCAACACGAACTACCGCTATGCCGACGACGAGTTGCTGTATCTCTGGGACAACGCGGACGCCGTCGCCGTTGTCTTCCATGGCACGTTCGGCGAGCGCATCGAACGCATCCGTGAACGGGCACCCAGGGTCCACACCTGGCTGTGGGTCGACGATGGCGCCGGCGACTGCCCTTCGTGGGCGATCGACTACGAAACTGGCGCAAAACCGGTCGACGACTCACCCGTCATTGCCCCATGGGGTCGCGGCGAAGACGACTTGTTGATGATCTATACCGGTGGTACGACCGGCATGCCAAAAGGCGTCATGTGGCGTCAGGACGATCTGGTTCGAGGCGTCATCGGCTCGACGGCGAAGCGGTTCCGCGGTACTGCCGACTACGACATGATCCGCGGAGTGCTCACCCGCCCGGGCCGCGTGGGCCTGCCGGCCTGTCCGCTCATGCACGGCACGGGATGGTTCTCGGCCTTGGCTGTGCTGTCCACCGCCGGCTGTGTGGTGACCCTCGCCGGCCGGAAATTCGATGCCGAAGACCTGCTGGACGCCTACGCGCGCTACCGCGTCAACACGTCGGCGATCGTCGGCGACGCCTTCGCCAAGCCCATGTTGGCAGCGCTCGAAACCCATCCCGGCCGCTGGGATTTGTCCGATTTGATGGCTCTCAACTCGTCTGGCGTCATGTGGTCGGAGCCCGTCAAGGCCGGCCTTTTGCGTCAGCTTCCCAAGGTGCAGTTGGTGGACAACTTCGGGTCTTCCGAGGCGATGGGCATGGGGCAATCGGTGTCGACGAGCACGTCGGCTGCTCAGACCGCAAAGTTCTCGTTGTCAGCCAATACACGTGTGGTGGACGAGAACGACAACGACGTTGTGCCCGGTTCCGGACAGATCGGCCGGGTGGCCGTTCGGGGCCATCAGCCGATTGGCTATTACAAAGACCCGGAGAAATCCGCCCGCACATTCGTGGTCATCAACGGCGAACGCTATTCAATCCCCGGCGATTACGCCGCCGTTGAAGCCGACGGCACCCTCGTGCTGCTGGGACGTGGGTCGGTGTGCATCAACACCGGTGGCGAGAAGGTCTATCCCGAGGAAGTCGAGGAGGCGCTCAAGCTGCACGACGCCATCCTCGATGCAGTGGTCGTCGGCGTGCCCGACGAGCGCTTCGGCGAGGCCATCACCGCCATCGTGGAGCTCAAAGCCGCAGCGCCATTGGATGAGGCCTCGGTGATCGAGCACGTCAAGGCCCGTCTGGCGAGCTACAAGGCACCCAAGCATGTGCTGAGCATCTCCAGCATCGACCGTGCCCCTAACGCCAAGGTGGACTACAAGCGCCTGCGCACGTTCGCCCTGGAGCGGTTGGGCATCGCTGTCCGCTGATGTCCTGAGAGTTTCGGCGCTGCGCCACGCCGGGATGTTCGCCCGTCGAGCCGCTAGCTGGTCCATTCGAGATAGCAGAGGTTGCAGGAAGCAGCCCCTCAGTCGCGGGCACTGCAGTCGTTCGAACCGGCCCGCCTTTTGCGCTTCCCAACGACCGGTCTCGCCCCGCATGAGCGGGCCAGCGTGACAACAGGCTTATCGACTCTTGCCCTGTGTCGGCCGACACGCGCTGGCGCCCGGAAACGACGAATGTCTCGCTATTGGTCATGCAAAGCCGGGTTCCGTCGCGGAATCGCAACACTTCAGCGCATTCTGTAACTGCGCTTGGGGGATTTCACCTGGTGAGTTCCACCAGATTGGGGCGTACCGTTATCAGTGCGGGCGAGATCAACTTTGGAAGAGAGATCCAATCATGGCGAAGTTGGCGGAAACCCATCAGAGCAAGCGTGTGGGTCGCCTGGCCACCGGCGCGCTGACCGGGGTCTTGGCTTTCGGCGGATTCGCAGCTGCAGCCGGGGTTGCGGGCGCTGCGCCGGGCCCCGGACTCCAGCCGATCACCGACTACAACAACTATCCACCGGCACTGCCCGATGGCTGCCCCGGCGGATCAGCCGCGCTCCAAGGTCTGGAGTTCTCCAACGGGCGCGGCGCGACTGCGTCCGACCTCAGGCAGCTGCCGGTCATGCACGACGATGTCGTCACCATGACGTGGAGCAACTTCGCTCCGGGCTGCAGCTCGGCGACGGTCGCGCTGGCGGCCTACAAGGCCGACGGCCCCACGTTCGACATGAACAAGGACGAGCAGCTGCTGCCCGGCTGGACGGGTTGCGGCCCGGGCACTGACCCGTGCCAGCAGGTCAACGGCAAGTACACGTTGAGCCTGGTGGTTCCCGCGCGAGGGGTCGCCTGCAACATGCAGCTCGACGCCCTGCTCGGCGCACCACTGGCTGTGGTCGGACCAAGCGGCAGCTTCTACA
>JAXDQG010000436.1:0-2807 GCA_034667945.1 Acidimicrobiia bacterium
CGACGAAGACGCGCTCGTCCAACGACTCGCCCCCTACGACATCGTCGTGGCCATGCGGGAGCGCACAGCCTTTACCCGCCAACTCATCGAACGCCTACCGAACCTCCGCCTCCTCGTCACGACCGGCCCGTTCAACGCAGCCATCGACGTCAAGGCCTGCCAAGACCAAGGCATCCTCCTCAGCGGCACCGGCGGAGACCGCTACGGCACCTCTGAGCTGACCTGGTCTCTCATCTTGGCGTGCGCCCGCCACGTCCCCGAGGAAGTCGCCAACGTCCGAAGCGGGTCCTGGATGACCACGGTCGGCACCGACCTCCACGGGGCGACGCTCGGCCTCTGCGGACTGGGCCAGATCGGCGCCATGGTCGCCAACGTGGGCGCCGCCTTCGGCATGAACCTGATTGCCTGGAGCCAGAA
The DNA here is from genome assembly GCA_034667945.1 of Acidimicrobiia bacterium. Taxonomy (GTDB): domain Bacteria; phylum Actinomycetota; class Acidimicrobiia; order Acidimicrobiales; family CAIXPF01; genus JAXDQG01. Next base: position 418 of record JAXDQG010000436.1, read on the forward strand.
CCTGACCGACGAGCGGGCAGCCGAGTGCGGCGCCCGACGGGTCACCAAGGAAGAGCTCTTCCGGCAAGCGGACTTCCTGACGATCCACCTCGTTCTGTCCGATCGCACGCGAGCCCTCGTCGGTGAGCCCGAGCTCAGAGCCATGAAACCCACGTCCTGGCTGATCAACACCAGCCGAGGTCCGATCTGTGACGAAGACACCCTCGCGAGAGCCTGCGAAGAACGGTGGATCGCAGGCGCCGCCATCGACGCCTTCGGCGTCGAACCGCTCCCCGACGCCCATCCGTTCCGGAAGTTGCCCAACGTCATCCCCACACCACACATCGGCTACGTCACCGAGAACTGCTACCGCGTCTTCTTCAAGGACGTCGTCGAGGACATCGTGTCATTCCTCAACGGTCGCCCCATCCGGCTGATCACACCCCGCTGACAAGGACCGCTCACGAACCACCCAGGACGCACAGCTCGTTGCCTTCGGGATCCGCCAACACCACCCAGGGCACATCTGGACCCTGACCCACGTCGACGGAGCGAGCACCAAGTCTCAGCAAGCGCCGAGCCTCGTCGTCCCGCACATAGCCCGTCAGCGGAGCCACATCGAAATGCACGCGGTTCTTCACCGCGTGCGGTTCCGTAACTCTCACCAAGTCGAGATCGGGCGGCAGGCCTGACGGCCGGCGCAACGACACGCCCTCGGGAAACTCCTCGGCAACCGCCCACCCGCTGGCCTCAACCCAGAAACGAGCCAACGCCCCCGGGTCCAGCGCATCGAGCACGACGCACGCCAACACGCCCGTCGCCACAAAGCGCTCCCGCGGCTCCAACACGCAGAACTCGTTGCCCTCCGGGTCGGCCAGCACCACCCATGGCACACCGTGTTGGCCAATGTCGATCGGACGAGCGCCCAAGGACACCAAACGCTCCACCGTCGCCTCCTGCCCCTCCTGCGACTCGGAGGCCAGGTCGAGGTGCACCCGGTTCTTCACCGTCTTGCTGTCCCTGACCGGGTTGAAGGAAAGCGACGGCACCTCGCCCGGCGAGTCCAACGCCGAAGGCACCGCCAGCTCGACCCCTTCGTCGTCCTCGACGGCAACCGGCCAGCCGAGCGCCACCGACCACCAGCGGCCCAGCCGGAGCGGATCCGCGGCGTCGAACGCCACCGAGGCCAGCCTCGTACTCACGACCCAGTTCGAGCCGCGAGATCCGCGAGCATCCGGCGCAGCTCCACCGTGATCCGGTCGGCCCGGGTGTGGTGCTCAACGGTCAGATCGAGCGGCACGGCCTTCACCTCCATCAACTCCAACAGCTCACGATCTTCCTTGGCCACGGTCATCTGAAAGGAAATGGCGTCCTCGGCCGCGACCCGACCATCGGCCACGTTGTCCGCCGGCTCGAGTGCGTAGAGATGCGTCGTAGAAGCGTCGACGGGCTGATGGAAGAACAACAGCACGATGGTCGTGCCCTCGTCCGGATAGTCGAGCCGCAACCGCAGATGGTGGGGCGCATAGGCCGTGAACTCCATCCGTCGCCCTCCAGCCGGGCGCTCGTCGTCAACTGCACCCAGCAACGAGCGGGCCGAATGCTCGTATACAGCTACGAACGACCACTCCCCGCGCTCCACGGAGCTCTCACCGACAAGTCGTTCCGAGGCGACGCCGATGGTAGCGGTGTGGGTGAAGGGGAAGTGGGCGACGTCGAGGAAGTTGTCCACCATCTGGGCCGCTCCTGCCCGCCACTTCTGCAGGGGCAGTTCGAGCACGGCGAAGCGCCGGTCGCCCCACTCCGGCACCTCGGGCAGAGGCATCAATGGAGGCTCCAAGGCCAGCCACACCAGCCCGAAGCGCTCGGCTACCGCCGCCGCAGCGAGGCAGGCGGCATGGGCGGGCGCAGGCACATCCAGCCCCACTGCCGGGATCTCCGCGCAACGCCCATTACCGCCAAAGCGCCATCCATGGTAGGGGCAGACAAAGGTCCCCTCCACCACCCGACCGGCTGAGAGCGGCGCGAATCGGTGCGGGCAGCGATCACGCAGCGCCGAGACCGGCCCGGCACCACCGTCCAGCCTCGCCAGCACCCAGCGCTCGCCGAACAGCGTGACCTGCAACGGCGTCTCGCCCACATCCTCCGAGCGCGCCACCGGATGCCAGCATCGCCGCAGCACGGGATGGTCGTTGCCCATCCAGAGACCACCCCCGGCCACGGAGCCACCCCCGGCCACCGAGCCACCCCCGAGCCCGCTCACAGCCTCCTACTCCTCGACATGGCCCGGCGACCGCTCACTGGGGCGCAGCAGCCGCGGTCCCAGCAGCTTGGCCATCAGGTGATCGCCTGAGCGGACGGGCCGATAGCGGGGCGGATTCCCCGGACCCGTGCACGTCGGCAGGCATTCC
>JAXDQG010000437.1:0-13768 GCA_034667945.1 Acidimicrobiia bacterium
AGTCTGCGTACCAATGTCGAGGTCCTCTCCCAGCTCGAGCGGCTCCAACCCGAGGAGCGCGCCGCGCTGCTCGCCGATGTCAGCCTGCAATTCGAGGAGCTGACCAGCCTGGTCGCCGATCTCAGCATGTTGTCGCGAGACGACGCCGCCGGGATGGGGGAGCGCGCCGAGGTGCGGCTCGACCGGGTGGTCCGAGCGGCGGTCGAGCGGGCCAGCCGTCGGGCGCCTGCAGGTACCTCGATCAACGCCGACCTGCAACCGTCCGTCATCGTGGGCGTGCCGACCCTGCTGGAGCGGGCCGTGCTCAACGTGCTGGACAATGCCGTCAAGTGGGGCCCGCCGGGGGACATCATCCACGTGACCCTCGTGGGGGGCGAACTGACCGTCGCCGATCGGGGGCCCGGTGTGCCAGCGGACGAGCGCACAATGGTGTTCGAACGTTTCTGGCGATCACCCTCCGCCCGCGCGCAGCGAGGGTCCGGTCTAGGTCTGGCGATCGTGCGGCAGGTCGTCTCCGCCCACGGGGGACTGGTCCGGCTCGAGGAGAACCCCGGCGGGGGGACGTTGGTGCGGGTCACGTTGCCGGCAGCCCCAATTGACGAACCGGTCGGGGCGCTCAGCAGCGGCGGGTAACGCTCGGCCCAGCCTGATTCGGCCCCGGCTGGCTGGGTGCCCGGGCGAGCTGGGTGCCCGGGCGACCGTGTGGACCAGCAGGCCAAAACCCAGCCAGATCAGCACGTCGCCGACGCTGAAGACATTGGCCAGGGGCACCCACGCGGGGGTCGCGAAGACATCACCGAGAAAGGCCAACCGGGCTCCGCTCACCGGGGCCGAGTTGCTGAAGTGGTCGGCGGCGCTGAGGCCGGCCGACCGCAGGGCGGTCGGCGACGCGGGCATGACGCCCCGGTTGGCGACGATGGCCAAGAGGTTCAACACGCCGCCCAAGGCGACGACGCCCAAGCGCGCAAGACCGCGATTGCGCCACAGGAGCACGCTCAACACCACGTAGGAGGCGACGTGCAGCGCCGGGGAAAGGTGGGGAACTCGTGACGTCGCCCCCGCACAGAACTGCGCTGCGACCGCCAGCCACAACAGCCACGGCGATCGTGGCCGCACGTCGGCCAGGCGCAAGAGTGTTCCGCCGGTCAAGGGCACGGTGAGCAGGATGACGACGGCCACAGCGACGAGCAGCATCAGCCCGCCCGACCGCGTTTCTCGAGGTCCTTCACGGACGGCCAACCTTTCGGGTTGCCCGTAGGGCCGGGAGCCACCTCCTCGGCAGTCCCGGCCCCACGAAATTCTTCAGTCGTTCACCACTTCCGGCTCGCGCCCAGACTCCCGACCAGGGCGACCAGGCCGGCCACCGCGGTTGTAAGTCCGGTGGCGCGCCGCTTCCACGTCAGCATGAACCATCACCTCGCTTTCATGGCTAGGCCGCCGAGACGCGCAACACTCAATGTGAGAACACTCAATGTGAGAGGGACTCACATACGACATTCGACCGGTGCTTGTGCACCGCCCTCATTCGTGCCGTGACTCGGTGGCCTTCGAGGTGTCGTCCGGCGACATTGACTCCTTGAGCCGAGCGCCCTGCAATCCCCTGTCGTGGTTCTATGTGACCTATTGAGGTGAAAGGTATTGACACCTGCTAGGGCGTCTGCACGAGCCAGAACAACCAATGTCGACTAGGTAACGAAGAGTGGCATTGATGTAATTTTGAGATCACCGAGCATCGCTTGCGCGCAAGCTTCAGCCCCTCACGGATCGGCGCTCTTCTTTGCGCGCCGTAGTCCTGTCCCACTTCTTGCCAAGCGCAAGGCTGCCGGGCCGCCCGAGGCACAAAGGGTCGAGCTGTAGAAAATTGCAACTGCGTGCCATCGGGCCGTTACCGCAAGCAGGTGATCGCATTGCCGGTTTGGGCGCCAACCGGTCGGACAGCTCTGGGGAGAAAGGGTTGATCTCAACTCCAACGGCGAGCGTCGTTGCCCGGCACCAGCCACCTTCGCGGTCCGGGCAGGCACCATCCCGAAGCCAGGGACGAGCGACCATGGCTACAGGCAGCAGAGGGCGCGTGGCGCGAGGGCTGAGCCGAACTCAGCTGACCTTTTGGGGACCGGAGCTCAGGTCACGCTCTCGGTCGCCCGGAGGCGGGCCATCTCCTCGTGTTCCTGACACGCCCTGCAACCGCAGGCGCCCGGGTCCGCTCGGGCTTCGCATGCCAGGTGATGCCCCTGCAGGCAAGGAAGGCAGATCGAATACGACTGGGCTTCCGACATGGCCATGCTCCGTTGTGCGGACTGACGACGGGTTGTATTGCCGAGCGTAGACGACCACTCGGCAACCGAAGTGCCCTCGTCGCACAAGCTGCCGGTGTTCGCAGAAATTCATCGAAAGTCCGCAGAGAGTTTGGGGCGCCCGCACAGCACTCCGGCCGCCCCCCAACTCCATCAGTACGGATTGAAGTTCAGCTTCAGACCAGGTCGCGGCCAAGTGAGCTTGACCAAGGTCCCGTTACGCGAGCACGTGATGTAAGCCGTGCGAAGGTCGGTACCGCCGAAGCAGATGTTCGTGGTGAGCGGGTCTCCGGTGGGGACGTGGGTACTCGTGTTGTTCGTCGGGTCGATGTCGGTGATGCCGCCATTGCGGATGGTTGCAACGCACACGTGCCCGGCACCGTCCACTGCGAGGCTGTCGAAGAGCTGCTCGCCGGGCAGCCCGACCACCAGGTTGCCGCGGGTCCCCTTGCCGAAGGGCGCATCGAGCTGACCCGGCGCGGTCACCCGCCAGCTGCGAAGCCGACCGGTGTGCGTCTCGGCCACGTAGACGACGTCCTCATCCGGCGACAGCCCCACCCCGTTCGGTCCTTCGAGCGGGAAGATCACCTCGCGGACTTCCGAGCCATCCGGCCGGGCGTAGTACAGGCCGCCTTTGTCGACCTGCCGGTCCCAGGTCTTGCCGTGATCGGTGAACCACATGCCACCGGACCGATCGAAGACCAGGTCGTTCGGGCCCTTGAGCGGGACGCCGTCCACCTCGGTGTACAGCGTCTCCACCTTGCCGCTGGTGACATCGACCGCTTGGATCGACCCACCGAGGTAGCTGTCCAGGGTTTCGGCGATGCGTACCTTGCCGTCGCGAACGACGGTGTCGAAGCCGCCGTTGTTGCAGACATAGATACGTCCGTCGGGTCCGAAAGCGGCGCCGTTGGGACCGCCGCCGGTCTCCGCGACGACCTCCTTCGAGCCGTCCGGGTTCACCTTGGTGAGCCGTCCACCAGCGATCTCGACCAAGATCACGCTTCCGTCGGGCAGCGCAATCGGGCCTTCTGGAAACAGAAGTCCCTCGCCCATTACCTCGACGTCTGTCATCGTCTTCCCCTCTGTTCGGTGTCGATCGGTTCGTGCCGCGAGCCACTCGGCTCGCCGCTGAGCGGGTCCCGGATTGCCGCTGGCGGCGGGTGGGTCCTTGCAGGTGTCAGCCGAGGTGTCGGTGGAAGAAATCGATCACCTTGGGCCACAGGGCGAAGGCGGGTCCCTCGCGATAGCTCGGACGGTAGTCGGCGAGGAAGGCGTGCCCCGCGCTGTCGAAGATCTCGAGCGTGACGTCCTTGCCCGCCGCCTTCAGCCGGTCGTTGGCTTCATTCAGCACCTTCGGCGAAGGGTTTTCGTCCTCGACCCCACCCACCAGGTAGATCGGGCACTGCACCCCTCCGAGCAGGTCGATCACCGGTGTCGGCCGGTTCTCGGTGGTGGCGGCCTCGGGCGTTGCCTTCTCGATGAACCCGCCCCAGCACGGCACCGCGGCGTCGACCGCGCCGCTGCTGGCCGCGAACAGCAAGGTGTGGCGGCCGCCGGAACAGAACCCGATGCAGCCCACCTTGCCGTTGGAGCTGTCCAGCCCTCGCAGGTAGGCCGCCGACGCCTCGAGGTCGGTCACCGCCTGGCTGTCGGCCAGACCGAACATCTTGCTCATCACCGAGCGCATGTCGTCGGGCGTGGGCGGCCCGCCCCGGGTGTAGAGATTGGGGGCGATGACGTCGAAGCCGGCGTTGGCGAAGCGGCGGGCCAGGTCGTCGATGTGGTCGTTCGGACCGAACGCTTCGTGGATGACGATGAGTCCCGGCCGCTTTCCTCCGCTCGTGGGCCGCGCCACGTAGGCCTCGATGCGGTCGTTCCCGCTCTGCACGTCCACGCGTTCGCCCGTGACGGCAGAGGGGTCGGTCACTGCGCCGGGTACGTTCACGGTTGATCCTCCGGTTCGGCAGCTGGACAACTTGGCAGATAGGGAGAGCGCGACACCACGACGTGCGCCACGGCCCCCCGGACAGCGAGAACCTATCCGGCGGGTGGCCACCCTGTGCCAGCCCATTCGCATGGAGCACTCCGTCGGTAGTCTGCGCCTGGCGTGAATGGCGCTGCATCCGCTTGCCGAGACGGGATAGATGGGAAAGGCTCGCCACGCGCAACGGGGGGTCCGGCGTCCCGTCGAGGAGGTCTGTGAGATGAGCGCATCGCGGCCCGAGGTGGTGGGGGTCCATGTGGTGGTGGGGGGCTTCCCGCCCGGATCGCCGGCCGGTCACGACATGGATCTGGCACGGCTCCGACTCCTGGGGCTCCTGGCGGAGGATCCAGGTCGTCGAACGACCGTGGCCAGTGACTACGCCGACCTCGAACGCTGGTTGCCCGGAAGCCGATTCCTGGTCACCTACGTCGCGGGCCCGGTACTGGACGAGCCCGGGAATCGACTCCTGTCGGAGTGGTTGGACGCGGGAGGTCGCTGGCTGGCGTTGCACGGCACGAGCGGTGGGAAAGCCGTCAAGCTCGACGGTGACCGCCGGCGTCGCGCCATGGTGCGCTCGCCCCACCACGACACGCTCGGCTGCTTCTTCCTCAACCATCCGCCGCTGTGCCGCTTCCGGGTCGAGGTCTCGACCGGTCACGAGCTGACGACCGGTCTGCCGTCGAGCTTCGAGGTGGAAGACGAGTTGTATCTGATCGAGATGCTGGATCTGGCCTCCTCGCAGGTGCTGCTGACCACCGAACTCGCCCGCGACCCGTCGCCGCCGGGTTTCGGCTTCGTCTACGAGCGCGACACCTCAGTGCAGCCGGACGGCCGCACTCGTGTGCTGGGCTACACCCGTTCGGTGGGTTCGGGTGGCGTCACCTACCTGGCGCTGGGGCACTGCCACGGACCGGCCAGCAACACCCAGCCCTTCGTCGACACCAGCGTGGCCAGCGACAACCGGACGCCGCTGGTGTTCCACGGCTCGTGGGACGCGGCGCCGTTCCAGACGCTGCTGCGCAACGCCATGGCCTGGGGCACGGCTCCGCGCAGCGGCACCGTCGGAGCCGCGACGGCGGACCGCCCGGGCTGACCGTGGCCGTGGCCGTGGCTGGCCGTGGCTGTGCCCATGCTGATCAGGAATCGAAGCGGATCACCGTGCGGGTGGCCTCGCCCTTGCGCATGAGGTCGTAGCCGTCGTTCACCTCGTCGAGGGTGATCGTGCTGGACACCATCTCGTCGAGCATGAGGCGTCCGTCGAGATACATGCGGACCATATTGGGCATGTCGACCCGGAACTGGTTGGAGCCCATCATCGAGCCCTGCAGCTTCTTCTCCGAGAGGAGGTCCATTCCCTTGATCTCGATGGTGGTCTTCGACGGCACCATGCCGATGACCGTGGCCGTGCCGCCCAGGTCCAGCATGTTGAACGCCTGTTCGGCCGTCTCCTTGAAGCCGATGGCCTCGAAGCTGTAGTCGACACCGCCACCGGAGAGGTCCTTCACCGCGGCCACGACGTCGTCCACCTCGCGGGCGTTGACCAGGTCCGTACCGCCCATCTGACGGGCGGTCTGCAGCTTGGGCCCGGAGACGTCGACAACGATGACCTGCCCGGCGCCGGCGATGCGGGCCGCCTGGATGGCGGCCAGGCCGATGCCGCCGGCCCCGATGACGCAGACCCGGCTACCCGGCTCCACCTTGGCGGTGCGGAACACCGCCCCCATCCCGGTGGTGACGCCACAGCCGATGAGCGAGGCCCGGTCGAGCGGCATCTCATCGGTGATCTTCACCAGTCCGTTCTGGTGGACCAGCATCATCTCGGCGAAGCCGCCGAGCCGGGCGAACTGGTCGACGGGCGTGCCGTCGGGGCGGCTGAGGCGCGGAGGTGCGCCCTTGGGGCGGGAGGTCGCCGCTGGGTTGTTGCAGCGGTTGGGGTGTCCGCTGAGGCAATGACGGCACTCGCCACAGAAGATCGACAAGCAGCAGATGACGTGATCGCCCGGCTTGACGTAGCTCACCCCGTCGCCCACCGCTTCCACGACGCCGGCCGACTCGTGGCCCAGCACGGCTGGGAGGCGCGAGCGGAAGATGCCCTCCATGAAATGCAGGTCGCTGTGGCACAGGCCCGCTCCGACGGTACGCAACAGCACGTCCCCCGGTCCGGGGTCGTCGACGCGGACGTCTTCGATCTCGAGGCGGCCGGGTTGTTCGTTGAGCACAGCTGCTCTCATGGATGTCCCCCAAGAGGTCGTATTTGGCGGTTGCCTGGTTTCGGGGACACTAGCCATCCGGTGTGACAGGTTTCAGAGGGGCCCGTCAGCCGTGTGCCTCAGACCCTGATCCGGACCTGCTCAGCCGCCGGAGGTCACATCGTCCGCCCCGGCCGGCGGCGTCAGATCGTCGAGGTCGTCGAGAAAGCCGGCGGGCAGCGCCACCCGCTGGCGGCCGGAGCGCTTGGCCCGTGAGCACCTCAACGACTCCGGCTCGACGGTCGCATCGGGATCGAGCCCGGCGAGAAGCCGCTGCAGATCGGCCAGCGTTTCGATGCCGGCCAGCTGCCGACGGGCGCCCGGCCCGAGGCGGTAGCCCTTGGCGTACCAGGACACGTGCTTGCGGAAATCACGGATGGCCCGGCGCTCGCCGGACCACGCGACGGCCATCCGGGCGTGTGTGGTCGCGATGTCCCTCACGGCTCCGAAAGGTGGTGCCGGAGGCGCGGGCTGCCCGTCGAAGACCGCCTCCAGGTCGCGGAACAGCCAGGGCCGTCCCAGACAGCCGCGACCGATGACGACACCGTCACAGCCGGTCCGGCGCATCATGTCGAGAGCATCCCGGGCTTCGAAGATGTCGCCGTTGCCCAACACCGGAATGGTCCTGACCAGTTGCTTCAGCTCCGCGATGGCCGACCAATCGGCCTCACCGTCGTACAGCTGAGCGGCGGTGCGGGCATGAAGGGCCACCGCCGCGCAGCCCTCGTCCTCGCCGATGCGGCCCGCATCGCGGAACGTCACCAGGTCGTCGTCGACGCCGATGCGGAACTTCATCGTCACCGGCACGGCGCCGGCGTGCTCCACCGCCGAGCGGACGACCGCCGCCAGCAGCCGGGTCTTCAGCGGCAGGGCGGCACCACCGCCGCGACGGGTCACCTTCGCCACCGGGCAACCGAAGTTCAGATCGAGATGGTCGACGCGGCCTTCGCCGACGAGGCGCGACACCGCCTCCCCGACGTCGCGCGGGTCGACGCCGTACAGCTGCAAACTGCGGATGCCCTCGTCCGGAGCGAAATCGACGTACTTCCGCCACGTCTTGTCGTCGTTCCAGACGAGGGCCCGAGCGGAAACCATCTCACCCACGAACACGCCTCCGCCGAAGCTTCGGCACACCGCCCGAAACGGCGGATTGGTGACACCCGCCATGGGCGCCAGGACGACAGGCGGCCACACACGGTGAGGGCCGAGCGGCAAGGGGCTGAACGGGTGGGGCGCCGGGCGATGCTCGCCGGCCACGTCTCCCAGCGGGGAGGCGATGGTCCTGCTGGTCACGCCCGGCATGGTACGGGTTGGCCGTTCGGGTACCCGGCTACAAGCGTGGGAGCCGCCACAGGTAGGTTTCGGGACCATGCAGCGGCCGGCTGAGACCACCTATTTCCGCTATCCCGGACCGGGGCACATCTTGCGCTACGCGCGGCTGGCGCTCGACGGCACCAGCGAGGGCCTCATCGATGGCTTGATGCCAGCCTTGCCCGACCTGTGCGATGCCGGCGGTTCGGTGCGCCTCGGCGCGATGGCGCTGCTGGTCGACTACGCGGCCGGCATGCTGGCCATCCAAACCGTGCGGCCGGACTGGACGGTCACCCACGACATGGCCCTCCACCTCACCGGGCTGGCACCCGCCGAGGGCGAGCTCGAGGCCACCTGCCGTGTCGTGCGGGCGGGAAAGAACAACGTCGTGTCGGAGACCTCGGTGTTCACGCCCGGGCGCCAAATCGAAGTGGCCCGCGCCACGGTCACCTTCACCCGCCTGCCGCGCCGGGACGATACGCCGAAGAGCACCAATGACCTGGTCATCAATCTCACCGAGGCCGACGAGCGGCCACGGGTGCCGCTGGACGAGGCCGTAGGGTTCCGCTTCTCCGAGCCCGGTCATCACGGCGGCCTCCACTCGGTCACGTTCGATCACGTGCCGTTCATCTACAACTCGCTGGGTGCCATCCAGGGTGGGGTGGTGACGCTGGCGCTCGAGCGGAGCGCGTCCTGGTCGGCGGAGTGCGAGCTGGGCCGACCGGCGCGCACGGTTGACCTCCACCTGCACTATCTGGCCCTCGGCAAGACAGGTCCTTTCCAGGTTCGGGCGGAGGTGCTGAGGAACACGCCTCACCAGGTGGTCTCACGCCTCGCCCTGGTGGACACGGGCGACAACGACCGCCTGCTCGCCTTCGGTGTGGGGGCAGCCGAACCGGTCTGAGGCGCTCCCTGGCGTGACTTCTCTGTCACCTTCGCGCTTGCCGCAATCCCGAGCCGGTCGGCAGCCGTACCATCAGGGATGGTGGCGTCCCTCTCGCGGCTCGATCGGCTTCCGGACGATGCCCTGCTGGCCGCGCTCGGGATCGGCGAGCCTGAGGCGGCCGCCGTGTTCGTCCGCAGGTTCCAGCGCAAGGTCTACGGGCTCGCCTTTCTGATCACGAATGACCGCGGTCTCGCCGAGGACGCGGCCCAGCAGGCCTTCGAGCGGGCCTGGCGTCACGCCGCCTCATTCGACGGTCGCCGAGGGTCGGTGGCCACGTGGTTGCTCACGATCACCCGGAACGTCTCCATCGATCTCGTACGGGTCCGACGCGGCGTGCCCTTCGACCCGGCCGACCTCATCATGCTGTTGCCGCCTACCGCAGACCGGGACCCCGAGCGAGCGGCGATCGACGCCGACCTCCTCGGTCAGCTTCGACCGGCCCTGGATGCGCTGCCCGAGGGCCAGCGGCGTGCGGTGCTGCTCGCCACCCTGGCCGGGCGGACCAGCACGGAGATCGCCGAGATCGAAGGGGTGCCGATCCCCACGGCGAAGACCCGGCTGCGAACCGGGTTGGCCAAGTTGCAGGAAGCACTCAGGCGGGAGGTGGCTGAATGACTCCTTCCGCGAACTGCGCCCAATTCCGGGAGCAGGTAGACGAGCTGGTGCTTGGTGGGCTCGATACCCCCACCCGGACGCACCTGTTCAACCACGCGGCGACCTGTCCTGCTTGCCAGGCCGCGCTGGAGCAGGTAGCCCTCGTCGCCGACCGGTTGCTGCTCACCGTGCCCGAGATCGAGCCGCCTGCCGGTTTCGAGAACCGCGTGCTCGAGCGCCTCACACCGGCATCTCCGCCGGCTCGCTCGCGCAACGTTCGATGGCGTCCGGTGGCGGCCGTCGCCGCGGTGGCCATGGTGCTCTCCGGCGCGATCTTCGCGCTCGCCTACAGCAGGGACCGGGCTCACGAAGAGCCCTACGCCCAGCCGGCGGCCACGCCGGCAGCCACGGCCGTGACCCACGCCGTGCGCCGTGGCACCATCGTGCGGGCCGACGGCAGCGTCGTCGGTACCGCCAGCTTGCTCGATCATCCCCGTCCTCTCGTACTGATCACGATCGACCGGCCCAGGCAGTCCAACAACGTCGTCACCTGCGAATTGGTCACTGCCGACGATGTCGCCACGTCGGTGGGCACGTGGAGCTACGAGGAGGTGGCCAGCGGTGCGTGGGCGGTCGGGATCGACAAGTCGCTGCTCTTCGCGGTTCGAATGAACGTCCGTGACCCCGGGGGCGCGATACTGGCTAGTGCACCACTGGCGTGAATCGGTCACGCGGGAACCCGCCCGCCTCGGCCTTGCGTATCGCCCGGCCGAGGCGGGATCACGCCTGTCTGGCAGCGAATCGGGCGCGTTCGAGCCAGACTGTCGCCCGATCGGTCGATCGACTGACATCTCGGGGGAGGCAGTGCCCATGCAGAAGCATGTGATGCTCGTCTACAGCGATCCCACTCCGGGCCGCGAGGACGAATACAACGCCTGGTACAACGACGTTCACCTCAAGGAAGTGCTGGCCACGGAGGGTTTCGTGCGGGCCCAGCGCTTCAAGGTCTCCGACATCATGCCGGGGGTCACGGACCACAAGTACGTGGCCATCTACGAGATCGAAGCCGACGACCTCGAGGGTGCCATGGCAGCTCTGAAGTCAGGGATCCCGGGCATGACCATGAGCGACGCCTTCAACATGAAGACGTCCAGAACGGTGCTCGCCAGCGCAGTGAGCGACCTGGTCGAAGGCTGATTCCCGACCAGCAACTGTCGAGCGTCGAACGCGAAGAAGGGCGTGACCTGCTGGTGGTCACGCCCCCCTTTGCCGTAGCTGTTCGAATCGTCAGCCGCGACCGTGACGGAGCAGGCGCCCCGGCGTAGCGCCGGTGCATTCGCCGTCCACGAAGGTCTCCTGCCCGTTGACGATGATCGAGTGATAGCCCGTCGCCCGCTGGACGCGACGCCACTCACCACCCGGCAGGTCGTGCACGACTTCGCCGGTCCATTGCGGCGTCATGTCGAGCTCTTCCATGGCGTAGACCACGACATCGGCGGCCGCACCTTCACGGAGCACGCCCCGGTCCCGGAACCCCGCGGCGTGGGCCGGCAGGGCGGACAGGCGGAAGTGCGCCTCTTCCAGCGTGACCTTCTGCTCGTCGCGCACCAGCCACTTCAGGAAGTCGGTGGACCAGGCGCCGCCGGTGAAGAACTTGGTGTGCGCGCCGCCATCGGACACGCCGGGCACCGTGTACGGCGACTCCATCATCTCGGCCATGAAGTCGGCGTTGGAGCCCTTGTCCGGACCGAGGAACTCGGCCTTGAGGTCGGTGGCCAACGAGATGTCCAACATGACCTCGCCGGGATGCTTGCCCTGCTCGGCCCCGATGTCGCTCAGAGAGCGGCCCACGAAGGGGTCGAGCTCGTCATGGCCGGCGACGGTCTGCACCACCAGGTTCTCGATGGGGCCGCCCACCCCCGGGCGCAGCTTGCGGTAGATGGCCGCGTTGCGGATCTCTTCGGCGACCATCTTCTCGCGCAGGTCCGGGTCGGCCATCTTCACGAGCTTTTCGTCGTGGGTGCCCGTGGTCAGCGCCCGCCACGACTTCGAGAAGTCGTAGAGGTTCCAGTCCTCGAGGGCGAACACGAAGCCGGAGCGCACGGTGGCGCACTGCCCGTACACCGGGAGCCCCGCGTCCCAGCAGCGCTGCAGCCAGGCCAGCGACTTGCGATGGGGATCGGGGTTGCGCCGCGTGGGGGCGATGGCGTTGTGCAGGATGGGCCGCTGGGCCACGGCCGCCAGCTTCTCGACGAAGGCCAGGTCGGCCTTGATCTTGCCGGTGGCCTGGGTGATCTCGATGAAGCCCTCGTCACGCTCGGCCAACACCTCGGCCAAAGCGAGGATGTCCTCGTCGGCCATGGTGTCGGTGACCATCGGGCTGCCGTCGAAGTCGGCCTGGGTCGAGTTGCGGCCCAGCCGTTGGATAGAGAAGCCGCAGAGCCCGGCGTCCATACCCTCGTGCAGGAGGCGCTGCATCTCCTTGCGCTCGGTCTCGGTCGCCGGCCGGGTCTTGGCGGCCTCCAGACCCATGACGTAGGTCATGAGCGACGCAGTGGGCATGTATTGGATGCAGTTCACACCCTTGGGAGCGCGATCGAGGCTGTCGAGGTATTGCGGAATGGTCTCCCAATCCCACTCCATCCCCTGCTTCATCGAGTCGTAGGGAATGGCTTCCGTGCGGGTCATGGTCAGCATCGAGCGGTCACGGAAATCGGGCTTCACCGGCGCGAAGCCGAAGCCGCAGTTCCCGAGCACCACCGATGTGACGCCGTGCCAGCCGGAAATGGTGCAATACGGATCCCAGCGGATCTGGGCGTCGTAGTGCGTGTGAAGGTCGACGAAGCCGGGGGCGACGATGAGCCCGCTGGCATCGACAACCCGGTCTGCCCGGCCGGCGGAACGGCCACCCATCTGCACGATGCGTCCGTCTTTGATCCAGACATCTCCGCGATGACGCGGCGTGCGGGTGCCGTCGACGATGGTGCCGCCCTTGATGTGGATGTCGTACTCGGCCATGGACCCCCCTGGCTCGTTTGACCTGGCCCCTACGGTACGTGAAGGGTGCGACGAGCGTCCACGCGCGCGGTGACGCGTCCGGCCGACAGGAGGGAGACAGGCGAATGAGCGAGCAGCCGATCGCGAAGGTGCAGCGGTCGAAACGACCGGCCCCCGCGGAGTGGTTCGACGGCCATGTCGAGATGGAACCGATCTTGGACCTTCCCGACCGGGGCCTCCGGCAAGGCCGGGTGCATTTCCATGACGGAGCCCGCACCCATTGGCACCTTCATCTGGGCGATCAGGTGCTTTATTTCGTCGAGGGTCGGGGCATGGCCGAGGACGCGGAAGGCACGACGCTCGAGTGCACAGCCGGCGACATCGTCCATGTGCCTCCGGGGACCCGTCATCGCCACGGTGCCGCGGAGGGCCATAGCGCCGTCCACATCGCCATCACCGCCGGCGAATCGATCTGGGACAACGACGCACGCTATCCCCACTGACGTCGAGCCGGCCCACTGACAACGAGCCGGCCCACTGACAACGAGCCGGCCCACTGACGTCGAGCCGGCCCTACGGAAACGAGCAAGGACTGCCGGCCGCTTCCAGACCCTCGTTCGCCAGCAAGGTGTCACGGGTGGTACGAAACCGGCGTGGACCTTGCCGAGCTGCTCGATGTGCTCACTCTTCGTCCGGCCGGAGCGGCCGTGTTCGAAGGGCGCTCGCCGGCAGGCCGGACGCGTTCGGTGTTCGGTGGACAGTTCCTGGCCCAGGCGCTGGTGGCGGCCGGACGCACGGTGGCACCCGACCGCCGGCCTCATTCCCTGCATGCGTACTTTCTCCGTGGCGGCGACCCGATGCTGCCCATCCGCTACGAGGTCGACCAGACCCGCGAGGGGCGAGGCTTCAGCCATCGTGAGGTCCGGGCCAGCCAACAAGGGCGCGAGACGTTCCGCATGATGACGTCGTTCCAGGTTGCGCAACCGGGTCCCGAATACAACGAGCCGGTGGAGATGAACGAGGTCGATCCCGAGACGCTGCCGGACTACAACGGCTGGGGATTGGCGGGGACCGACAACGCCAACCACGACGTGTACACGGTGCCGTCCCCGGTCGAACTGCGGCACGAAGGCCTGGAGGAGCCGCATTTCGGGCAGGTGGTGCAAGGCCCTCAGCGGATCTGGGCGCGCATCTCCGGCCAGGTGCCGGGCGAAGACCCGCTCCTCCATGCCGCCCTCTTGGCCTGGCTGAGCGACAAGACGGCTGCAGACTTCGCCCCCCTCGCGCACGGGCACCGTTGGACCGACCGCGGAACCGATTCGCTGAGCCTCGACCATGCCATGTGGTTCCTGCGCCCTGTGCGGGCCGATCGCTGGCTGCTCTACCGGCA
>JAXDQG010000438.1:0-5159 GCA_034667945.1 Acidimicrobiia bacterium
CAAATCATTCGTCCGCGAACGATTAGCTGTCAAGCGATCGACACGAATCAAAGATTCCCGCGGTGAGCGCGCGCTTGGCAGAGATGATCCCGAGCGGCGCTACCTTTGCGGTATGCCGGTGTACGAGTTCCGCTGCCGTACCTGCGACGACCGCTTCGAGCTGTCCAGGCCCATGGCCCAGGCATCGGACCCCGCGACGTGCCCGTCGGGGCACGAGGGCGCGGTCAAGCTGTTGTCCCGGGTGATGGTGCTGGGACGAACCGCAGGTGAATCGGACGCCACCGGCGCGGCCGGAGCCGCACCCATGGGCAGCTGTTGCGGCGGTGGCTGCGGCTGCCACTGACCGGTCTCCTGAAAACCGCTCGGCGCCCACCGGGTGGCCCTAGAGCCCTAGAGGCAGACCACCCGCAGCGGGGGGAACCCGTTGAAGCCCACCGACGCATAGGTCGACGTGTACGCACCGGCGGACAGGATGTGCACCACGTCCCCCTCGGCCAGCGCCAAGGGCAAGTGGTACTCCATGTTCTCGTACATCACGTCCACGGAGTCGCACGTCGGACCGGCGAGAACGACGGGGCCGGTCGGACCACCGTCATGGGGCGTGTCGATCATGTACGTGATGGCCTCGGCCTCGGTCTCTGCCAGACCGCCGAACCGCCCGATGTCCAAGAAGACCCAGCGCTTGTCGTCCGTATAGGCCTTGTGAGCGACCAGCACGACTTCGGAGGCGATGACCCCGGCATCGGCCACCAGGTAGCGTCCGGGCTCCGCAATGATCCGTGGGCTGCGCCCGCGGCTGTGGAAGTGCCGATTCAGCGACTTGCGGATGGCGTCGCCGTAAGCCCCAATGGGCGGGACTGACGAACGGTAAATAGCCGGAAACCCGCCACCGAGGTTGATCAACGAAAGCTCGATCGACTTGTCGGCCAATTCGTCGAAGAGCCAGGCCACCTGGGCAAGGGGAGCGTCCCACTGAGAAGGGTTGCGCTGCTGGCTTCCCACGTGGAAGGACACGCCGACCGGGTGTAGACCCAGTTTGGAAGCCATGACGATCAGGTCGGCGGCCATGTCGAGGTCGCAGCCGAACTTGCGGGAGAGCGGCCAGTCGGCACCCTCATTGGAGGTCAGGATCCGGCAGAAGACGTCTGTCCCCGGGGCCACCTCGGCCAGCTTGTCGAGCTCGGACTCGGAATCGAAGGCGAAGAGACGGACGCCCTTCTCGTACGCATAGGCGACGTCCGACCGCTTCTTGATCGTGTTGCCGTAGCTCAGTGACTCGGGCGCCGCGCCCGCCTCGAGACACAGATCGATTTCGCCGATCGATGCGACATCGAAACTCGCACCCCTGGCCACCAGTAGCCGCAAGATCTCCTGCGCGGGATTGGCCTTCACCGCATAGAAAACATCTGCATCGGGGAGAGCAGCCCGAAGTTTGTCGAATCGAGTACCGACGATGTCGAGGTCGATCACGAGCACCGGGGTCTGGGGCTGCTCTTCCGCCAGATAGGCGCGAATCTTCTCCTGCAATCCAGTCCTCCTGCAGGCCGGGACGCGTAGCCGGCGGCGTCGGCCGACATGCTACTGACTCCTCCGACCGGTTCTGACGACCCCGATACATTCGCTGGAACGGTGCCCGCTGCGAGGTCTATGAAAGGGGCGCCCCCTCAACCGCCGATCAGGGCCGAGCGGCGGTTCGGCTGGTCGAGAGCCGGAGGGGGGCACCCGCCGCTCGACCCGTCCCAGGAGTGGTCTCGCAGATGCAGGATCGCCCGACCGCCGACGAGGTGTTGACCACGCTCCGCGACTACCTCCAGGGTGAGGTGCTGCCGAACGTCGAGGGCACCCTTCGCTATCACACACTCGTGGCGGCGAACCTCGTCACCATGCTGCAGCGCGAGCTCCAGCTCTACCCGGGAGCCGCGTCCGCCGAACAACGCCGCCTCGGGGAACTGCTGGGACGGCCGGATGCCGAGCTCGCCGACCTCAACGACGACCTCGCTGAACGGCTCCGCAAGGGCGATGGCGACACGCGCTTCGAGCGTCGCTGTTGGGAGGCACTTTTCCCGGGCACCCTCGACAAGCTGGCGATCAGCAAGCCGGGCTACGACAGCTATGACATGGCCGACGAGGTCCAGCGCTGAGATGGCACTCGAGCTGCGCAACCTCGACGACATCCGCTCGTCGCTCTCTGCCTATCTCACCAAGGCATGGGAGCGTCCCGTCGTAGCGGACAACCTGATCGAGACCTCGGTCGGCGCCCGCCGGGGCAACATCCTCTTCCAGGCCATCGACGGCGACACCACCTACGACCTGGTGGTGACGATCTATCCACCGGCCGGCACCGCCCTTTTCGGCGTGGCCGACGAGACGGCCGCGCTCAAGCTGGCCGAGGCGGCCGGTGCTCCCGTGGCCCACGTCTACGAGGTGTGCGACGACCCCAGCTGGTTCGGCGAACCCTTCTTCATCTCCCAGCGGGTCTTCGGGGAGACCCTGCCCCGCAACATCCTCCGGCTCGTTGCCGGAAATGAGTCACTGGGCGACACCATGGGCCGCCAGCTCGGGAGTGGGTTCGCCGCCATCCATTCCGTGGCGGCGGATGCCTGCCCGGAGACGATTCGCCGGCCGCTCGACGTGGCACCCAGCGCCTCGGCCCTGCAGGTCGTGACCGAGCACCTCGATGAGCTGCTGCAACGGGCGCCCGTGTACGAGCTGGGCCTGCGGTGGCTGGGGCGCAACCAGCCGGATGCGCCGCCGCTTCACACGATGGTCCACGGCGACGTGCGGACCGGGAACATCATCGTCTCCGCGGAGGGGCTCCAGGCCATCTTGGACTGGGAGGGCTGCCACACCGGCGATCCGCACGAGGACCTGGCCTGGGTCGCCGTCCGCACGTGGCGCTTCGGCAACGACCATCTGGAGGTGGGTGGCTTCTCGCCGCTTCGAGCAGTGGTGGAGGCCTACCAGGAGGCGGGAGGTCGGTTCGACCCCCACGCCTACCACTGGTGGAAGGTGCTCGGCACGCTGCGCTGGGGCATCGGACTGTCACGCCAGGCGGTGCAGCATCTGAACGGCACGTACCGCAACATCGCCATGGCCACCAGCGGCCGTCGGGCCGTCGAGCTCGAATACGACCTGCTCCGTTTGCTGGAGCCCGTGCTCTGAGGAGGGCGGGCCCTGCCCTGGCGCTGGGCGCTATCCGGCTTGACTACGGCCGCGAGCTTGAACCGCCTCGCGTCGAGCCGCGATGTCCTCCGGTCGCACAGCCCGCATGTGGTCACGCGCCGCCGCTTTCTCGACCTCGAAGCCTTCGGCCATCGTGACCAGGGCGCCTTCGTCGTAGGCGCGCTTGAGGTTGCGCACCGCACGCCGGTCGCAACTGGCGATGTCGGCGGCCATGGCGATGGCGGCCGACATCAGCTGGTCGGGCTCGACCACCAGGTTGACGAGTCCCCAGCGCTCAGCAGTGGCCGCGTCGAGGAAGTTGCCGGTGAACGACAGCTGCTTCGCCCGGGCCATGCCGATGAGGCGGGGGAGGCGTTGGGTGATGCCCCAGCTCGGCATGATGCCGACACGAGCGTGGGTGTCGGCGAAGCGGGCCTCGGAGGACGCGAGGATCACGTCGCAGGCCAGCACCAACTCGAAACCACCGGTGATGGCCAGACCGTTCACCGCGGCGATGACCGGGGTGGGGCTGGCGACGATGGCCGCAACCAGGTTTCCGGCACCGGGCGACGACGGCTTGGGTCCGCCGCCCGGGGCGCCGATCTCCTTCAAGTCGACGCCGGCCGAAAATGCCGGACCGTTGCCGGTGAGCACGATCGAGCCCACGCTCTCGTCCGCCCCCAACGAGGCAACCGCGTTCGTGGCCTCCTCGCGCAGGGCCACCGACAAGGCGTTGCGCGCCTCGGGGCGGTTGAGGCGGATGACCGCCACCCCGTCCTGCGGCCTCTCGATCTGGATCAGTTCCGTCACGTCTTCTTTCGTCACAGTTTCTCGTTTCACCACCGTTTCTCCTTTCGTCTTCTCCTTTCGTCACAGTCTCGCCTCCCGCTACAGCCGGGTGGAAGTCTGCACCAGATGAGCGAACTTGCCGGTCTGGTCATCCGTCCGCTCGACGGCCCGTCCATCGAGCTCGGCATCGGTGACGATGGTCGCTGGGTTTCGCCGACGAGCGGCCGGGCAGGCCCCGAAGTGGACGGCTCGCAGTGGTGGGCGCTGGTCGGATTGGCCGACTGCCACGCCCATCTCGGCGGCGATGACCTGGCGAACATGAACGGCCCGCACGGGGGCGACGACCTCGAGCACGTGCGCCGCAACGCGTGGACGCAGCTCCAGGGTGGCGTGTTCCTGGTGGCTGACAAGGGCGGAAAGAACGAGGTCACCCTGCGTCTGCTGGACGAGCCGCCCGAGCGGCGCCCCGACCTCTGGGCCGCCGGCCGGGTCATCACCGGACCGGGCGGCTACTACCCCGATTTCGGCGTTGAGGTGGATGAAGCAGGGTTGGTGGATGCCGTGCGCCGGGCGACGGCTGCCCGAGGGGCCACCTGGGTCAAGTTGATCGGCGACTGGCCGCGGAAAGGTGTGGGAGCCGTACCCAGCTTCGGCGAGGAGGCGCTGGCCAGCGGCGTGGAGGTCGCCCACGCCGCGGGCTGCCGGGTGGCCATCCATGCGGCTGCCCCGCGGACGTCGTCGATGGCGGTGGCCGCCGGCATCGACTCCATCGAGCACGGCCTGTTTCTCACCACCAAGGACGTCGAGGCTCTGGGCCGCCGCGGCGGCGCCTGGGTGCCGACGGTATGTGCCATGGAAGGCGTCCGCGACCAGTTGGGTCCCTCGTCGTCTGGCGGCCGGCTGTTCGACGAAGGGCTGCAGAACCTCCGGGACCTGATCGTCGGGGCACCAGCTGCCGGCGTGACCGTGCTGTGTGGGACCGACCTGCACCTCCGCCACGGTGAAGTCGCCCGAGAGGCCGTGCGGCTGGTGGATTACGGGCTCACGCCGGAGCAGTCCACCGAGGCGATCTCCGAAGCCGCCTATCGCTACCTCGGCCAGGCTGGGAGGGATTTCCGGATCGGGCTCCCGGCGGACGTGGTGTTCTTCGACCGCCATCCCCATGAGGACATCAGCGTGCTCACCCGGCCAGTGCTGGCGTTACGTCA
>JAXDQG010000439.1:0-3192 GCA_034667945.1 Acidimicrobiia bacterium
GGCATCACGGTGCTGGCTCTGAAGCGAGCCGACGCGATCCTCGACGAGTCACACTAACGCTCATTTCCACCGGCAGATAACACACATCAACCTGACGACGAGCACGGGAGCGCTAGAAGCAATTATCGATTGCTCACGGCGCAGCACGCTCGTCGCCTTACCGCACACGGCTCAGCCCCGTCCCGTGGAGACGCCGCGGCCGAGAACACTTCCCGCTGACCTGCGCCTCGAGATGGCGACCAATGAGAATGGAGAGAATCTCACATGCAGTATCGACGAGCGTCGGTTCGAGCCGCTGCACGCGCATTGGATATTCCGCGCCTCCACAAGGGCGCCGCTGTTGGGAATCCCTTGTCACGTATGAAACGAACTCGCTGATGGCTATTCACGTTGCGGTCGGCCGCCGGATGGGCGTCATCCTGATCGCTTTTACGACGGCTGCGGTCGTCGTGCTGGTGGGCAGCTTCGCCGACGCGGCTATTGTGCCGACCGTTCCGCTTGGGACCTCGGCCAACTACTCAGTGCTGGGGGCCTCGACGGTGACGAACACGGGGCCCAGCGTGCTCAACGGCAGTGTTGGGGTCTCGCCGGGGTCAGCGGTCACGGGGTTTCCCCCCGGGCTGGTGGTTCCTCCGGCAACGATTGACGCGGCAAACCCGGCCGCGCTGCAAGCCCAAACCGATCTGTCGGCCGCGTATGTGAACGCTGCAGGCCGGGCGCTCGACGCCACCACGACCGCCGATCTCGGGAACCTCACTCTGCTCGGGGGCGTCTACGCCGGGCCCAGCAAGTCCGCACTCTCCCTCACCGGACCACTTGTACTCGACGGGGCGGGCGACCCGAGCTCGGTCTTCATCTTCCAGACCGACTCCACGCTGGTCACCGCGTCGGCAAGCACGGTCACGCTGATCAACGGCGCCCAGGAATGCAATGTCTTCTGGCAGGTCGGCAGTTCGGCGACGCTGGGCACCGGTTCGGACTTTGCCGGGAACATCCTGGCGCTCACGTCGATCACCGTGACCACCGGTGTGACGGTCCACGGCAGGGCCCTTGCCCGGAATGGTGCCGTGACGTTGGACACCGACACCTTCCTCCAACCGACCTGCGCGCCGCCCACTCCCGTCACCACCACCACCACGCAGCCGTCCACGACAACCGCCCCGGCACCGGCCGTCCCCACCACGCAGCCGGCAACGACCACGACCACCGCCCCGGCCGCTACCACTCCGACAACACCACCAGGCGGCGGCACCGCCACGACACCGGGACCCGCCGTGCCCGGCGTCATTGGCCCACCTCGGACCGGCGGAGCGCCCTTGCGCCGCAGCGGCAGCGGGTCCCCTTGGCCGGCGGTGCTATTCCCGAGCCTGTTCGCCGGGGCCGCGACCGTCGGCGTGGCCGTGAGCCGCCGCGGGCGCCTTAGGGCCGAGCCGCGGCCGAAACGCTGAGCGCGCCCGTAGCGTCAACGACGCCGGGCGCGCCGAACGGGAGCCGTCTCACGATCTTGCTGATCGTTGCGGCTTTCCTGTCGGGTTCGGCGAGCCCGACCCGCGGGACGACCTCGCCTGCGCCCACTCCGCCCGCATCCACGACGACAACCTCCTCAACTGGGTCCGCAGAGGCTGACGGACCCCAGCCCGGCGCTCCGTTGGCCGTGCCAGCGGCGTTGAGCGACGGAGAGCTCGACTTGTGGGCCGGACCAATAGACGTTCCATTAGAGCTGCAGATGCCGTCGCTCAGCGTCAATGCCCCCATGGTCGGCGTCGGAATGACCTCGAAACACGTCATGGACGCGCCCATGGGCGCAGCCGACGACCCAGCATGGCAGCAGGCCTTCTGGTATCGAGGCAGCGCCGTGCCCGGGGCGCCCAGCACGGCCCTGGTCGCTGGCCACATCGACGACTCCCTCGGACGCCCCGCCGTCTTCGCTGACATCGACAGACTCCGACCCGGCGACCCGATCGTGGTCCATGACACCCGCAACGGACTCGACGTGCGCTTCTCCGTCACCGGGACAGAGACCTACTCGCTCGACCAAACGACCGATCCGGCCGTCCTTACCGAGATCTACGGCGCCGGCCCGGTTGCAGGCACGGGGCCCCAACCCTCGGCTGACGGCCTCGCCCACCTCACACTCATCACCTGCGCCGGGACCTTCAGGAACGGCACCCACGACCACCGGCTTGTCGTGTACGCCATCCGAATCGCCTGATCTGGTGGTGGCGGCGCGCCTATTGGAGCACTGCTCGCCCCCGCAAAGGCCGAGTTGCTTGAACTGGCTGTCAAGACCCGGTACCCGCACGACACTTTGGCTCCGGTACCTGAACGACACGTCTAGTCCTCATGCCGTCTTGGGCTTGCGGGGACGTCGGTTGGGGGTCCCGTAGCGCTGTGCTCCTTGGTGCGGTCGTGGCGGATCGGGTGCACACGTAGGACTTTGCCGTCCACGGACAGCTGCACCGACTCGCCGACGATGGCGACGTCGACGCGGCTGCGAGCCCAAGACCGCCCGGCGCGGTCGCTGGCGCCGGCGAAGCTGATCGTGCCGCTGGCATCGGCGATGCGGGTCACGGTCGGCCCTGAGGTGGCTGTTCGACGACGAGCGGCCTTCGGCGCTCGAGCGTCTGGCTTCGGGTCACCGGGACGGAGGCGCTGGGCGTGGGTCGCCACGATCACGCCGGCATGCGGCCAGTCCGAAGCGTTCGATCGGCGCTGTCATGCCGATCGACTGGTGCGGCCGCTCGGTGTTGTAGCGCTGGACCCACGGTCCAGCGACGCCTGCGCCTCGGCGAGTACGGCGCCGTCAGCAGATGCCGATGCCGTTGTCGGTCAGGATCTGGTCCGGCACCCCATGCGAGCGCATCGAGTGCGCCAGCGCATCGCACACCGGCCGGGCCGTCGCCCGGGCCACCAGCCGGGCGCACACCCAGAACCTCGAGTGGTCCTCGATGCCGGTCACCGCCGACAACTCCGTCCCGTCCGCCAGGTGGATGCGGCCGACCACGTCCATCTGCCACAACTCCATCGACCGGCCCCGCTCCCACCGCTTGTAGTCCGACCGGCGACGTCGTCGCTTGCCCGGCTCGATCAGCCCGTGGCGCACCAGCGCCCCGATGCACCGACGACCGCCCCGGCAGAGGATCGACACCTTCCGAGCGAGGCGGTGCAGGATCGTCCGCGGCCCCCACCCAG
>JAXDQG010000440.1:0-9546 GCA_034667945.1 Acidimicrobiia bacterium
GTGCCCATCTCGAGGTCGAGCGCAAGTACGTAGCTGAGGAACAAGCTGCTCTGGATCAGGAAGATCGGGCAGATGGCCAGCAGCACCGCGGCGGTGGCGGCCGTCCGGCGGTCGCCGGTGATCTCGCGCGCCAACAGCGCAGCCAGGATCACACCGGCCGCGGCGCCAACAGCCAGCACCGAGCGCATCGTGCCCGTCAGGAGTTGGGCGGTCGCGAGCAAGGCCGGCAGCACGGGCGGGAACACCATCACCAGATGCCGGCCCACCTGGCCCGACATCCACGGGCGAAAGAA
The DNA here is from genome assembly GCA_034667945.1 of Acidimicrobiia bacterium. Classification (GTDB taxonomy): domain Bacteria; phylum Actinomycetota; class Acidimicrobiia; order Acidimicrobiales; family CAIXPF01; genus JAXDQG01. The sequence continues at coordinate 294 of JAXDQG010000440.1, forward strand.
CGCGGTATCGGCGCCCACCGGAATGGTCAGGCGCCCCTCGAGCAGCATCCGAGCCTGGTACACGTACACCGGCTCGTCGTTGTTCACCGAGAAGTAGGGGAAGACGAAGCGGGACAGGACCACGGCGGCGAGCCCTGCGCCCAGCGCGGCCAGCGCCACGACCAGCCGCACATTGCGACCGCCGCGCCGCTCGGCATGGTCCGCGCCGGCAGCTGTGCCCTCGAGCGTGCCGTCGCCGCGATCCTCGACGAAGGGTGATTCGAGCAGTGTCGCGGAGGCGATCTCGATTGAGCCGCCTGCGCCTCCGACGCTGCCGCTCGAGCCGCCGGGCGCCGCCCCGGGCAAGACGTCATCGAGCATCTGCCGCGCCTCCGTACAGGTGCCCCGCCCCGCCCCGGGCCGCCCGCCCGATGCGCATCACCTGCGTCGTCATCTCAGAACACACCCTCCTGTGCGAACTGCACTCCAGCCGGCCGCCATCCAGCCACCGGGCCACCCGACCGCCCGGTCACCCCGTCTCCATCGGACGATGTTCTATCGGTGATCGACAACCGGTGCGGTGGATCCTCGACTCGGGGACGAGGCAGGCTGCCTTGATCGGCGACGGGGCGAGAGCTCAGGGCCGGATCACTTTGAAGCGGGGCAGCGTCAGACCCTCGGTGACGTCGTCGAAGAACACGTCGACCTGCAGCCCGAGGGAGATCTCGTCATTCGGGACACCGACCAGGGTGCTCAGTAGCCGCGGCCCTTCGTCCAGTTCGATCTCGGCCACGTGGTAGGGCACGTCGTCGGCGAACGCCCGGAAGTAGGGCTGATGGAACACGACCCACGAGCTGACTCGGCCCCGCCCCGACACCTGCGTCCAGGCGTGCTCCCTGGACCAGCAGAACGGACACCACGGACCAGCCGGGTGCCAGTGGCGACCGCACAGCTGGCAACGCTGGAGCATCAGTCGATGCTCGAGCAGACCGTCCCAGTAGCGCCGGTTGAGGCTGGTGATGGCGGGCAGCGGGCGATCGTACGGCTGTGAGATCGACTCGGGCCGAGCGGCAGGATCGGTTTCGGCCATCGCTCAGCGCACAGCCCGGTAGACGATCGAGTCACCGTAGACGTTGCCCCACTGGATGACCTCCGCGTCGGGGATCTGGCGGTCACCGCACTCGCCCCGCAACTGACGGACGATCTCCACCTGGTGGTTCCACCCCATGACATGCGCCTCGGACAGGAGCCCGCCATTAGTGTTCACCGGCAGCTCGCCGCCCGGGCCGATGCGGCCGCCGGAGGCGAAGCCCGGCGCTTCGCCGGGTGCGCAGAACCCCCACCGCTCGAGCGCCAGCCACACCACGATGGAGAAGGCGTCGTAGGTGAAGAAGGCATCGATGTCCGAGCGCTCGACACCCGCCTGCCGGTACAGCTCCTCCTCGCGAGGGCCACAGCTCCACGGGGCGATGTCCTGTTGGGCCAGCCCGAATCCCGGCCACGACCAGATGAACTCCTGACGGCCGGCCGGGAGCGGTTGCATGCCGGCCAATGTCACCGGCGGCTTTCGCAGGTCACGCGCCCGCTCGGCGGTGGTCACGAGTACGCAGGCCGCGCCGTCGTTGATGAGGCAGTAATCGAACAGGCGCAGCGGCTCGCAGACGAAGCGTGACGCCTGATGGTCGCCCACCTCCAACGGCTCGCGCATGATGGCCGCCGGGTTCTTGGCAGCGTGGCGGCGGAACGCCACCGCCACCTCGGCGAGCTGAGCCGAGGTCGCCCCGAACCGCTGGAAGTAGCGCTGCGCCACCAGGGCGGCGCCGGCACCGGGCGAGGTCATCCCGAATACGGGATCCTCACCGTGCCCGCCGCCGCCCTCGCGAGCTCCCTCCCGGTCTCCCCCACCACCCATGCGGGCCTTGCGAGGCGCTTTGCCCGGGATGGTGACACCCGAGAACGACACCGACGCCAGGCAGGCGACCACGTCGGCCAGTCCGGCGTTGACGGCCATGGCCGCATGCTGAAGGCAGCTGGCGGTGAAGCGGCCATGGGCCCAGGTCTGTGAGTAGAAGCGCAGGTCGAGCCCCAAACTCTGCGCCAAGACGTCGGCATCGGCGCCGATGGGCGAGCCGCAGCTGACGAGCATCCCGTCCAGGTCGCCGGGACCGAGTCCGGCGTCATCCAAGGCGGCCGCCACGGCATCGGCACCGAGATCGAGCGCGCTGCGCCCGAGCCGTCGTCCGTAGGCAGACTGCCCCACGCCGCACACCGCCGCTCGTCCCCCCAATTCGAAGTTCGGCACGGCGGGGACACTAACGGCCCACCCGGTAGCCGGCTCGCTGGTGGTGTGGCGGATGACACTGGATTTTTCCTCGCCTTCACCCGAGCGGCTGCCATACACTGTAAGTCGATCGCGAGCCCCGGCCCCCCCTCCCGGGCTTGGACGATCCCGAGCGGCGCCCCTCCCCCCAGGGGCGCCGCTCCTCTTTTTGCGTCCATCCGTGCGTCCGTCCATCCGCCGGGCCATCACGTCAAAACGGCCGGGCTTTCAGGGCGATGGGGCCAACCTCAGGCGACAGCGGTGGGAACCCGGCTCCGGTCGATCTCGAACCACACGACCTTGCCAGCCCCCTGGGACTGGGTCCCCCAGCGGTGCGACAAGTTCTGCACGATCACCAGGCCGCGGCCGCCGATCTGTACCGGTGAGGGATCTCGCCGAACCAGCGCGCCGCCGCCCCAATCGTGCACCTCGACCCGCAGCACTCGACGGTCGAGATGCAGCCAGAGCTGCGAGTGCGACTCGGCGTGCACCACGGCGTTCGTGACCAGCTCGGACACCATCAGCGCCACGTCCTGGGCCGGCAGCCCGACGTTCCACTGGCCAAGCGCCTCCAGCACGAATCGGCGCGCCAGGCGCGGACTGTGCTCGGCACCGGGCAGGTCGAGGTGACGTGAGCAGACCTTGTCTCCGGCAGGCTCGGCGCTCGTGGAATCGTCGGCTGACGGCTCGAGCAGGTCGAGCAAGGTCTGCACCAACTCGGCGAGCCGGGCCCCCTTGGTCACGTAGCCGGCCGCTCCCCGCTGTCGCACCAGGTCCCGCATGGCGCCTGACTGGCCGGCGGCGCCGGACTCGCCGCGGCCAATCGACCCTTCGTCCAAGCCGGAGACGACCACCACCACGCCATCGGGCACCGCGGCCCGGATCAGCGGAAGCGCCTCCAACCCGTCCATGACCGGCATGATCAGGTCGAGCACGGTGACGTCAGGCCGCAAGGTTCTGGCGGTGGCGACGCCTTGGCGGCCGTCGCCGGCCTCGCCGACCACGACGAACCTCCCGCTCCGCTCGAGCGCCCGCCGGATCAGGGCTCGCAGCTCGGGCACGTCCTCCACCACGACGGTGCGATAGATGCGGGGCTCGCTCATGCGGCCGGCTGCAGGTCACCGCACAGGGCGACCCCAAACGCAAGACCAGGGTGGGTGTGCTGCCTGGACTTCACGCCGACGGTAAAGGTCGACGCGGACGAGTGCCACGCGTGCATGCGAACCCTCCTTTTTTCTCACGCGGATGCCCAGCGCAGCCGATGCGTCGACACCGACACCCCGGTACCCCCGCCAGAGGCGCCACCAGGTGCGGTCAAACGTCGTCGTGAGCAGGCGGAGAAGCTTACCGTCCGACATTCGGCGCATACGCCGGTGCATACACGGCTGAGGTGATTTGCCCACCGGGACGGTGAACCTCCGAGCGAAGAGGCGTGGGTCGCCCGCGCAAAGGACGCGTCAAGATCCTCGTGCGGCCCGCAAGGTTCGCATCAAGCGGGATTTTCCCCACCCTGCGCCCCTGCACGATGGCGCCGCCGGCCCGCCACCAGGGCCCGGCTGCGCTTGCACGGGGAAGCATCACCAGCACGGCGAAGCATCACACGCACGGCGAAGCATCACACGCACGGCGAAGCATCACGAGCACGGGGAAGTGATGACGGCCACAGCAACCGTGGTGGGTCCGCGCCGGGCCGGGGCGGGGACCGATGCCGCCGACCGGATCGAGCCGAACATACGGCACAGGGCCGGACCCGACGGTTCGCCGTTCGCCGAACCGCAGCGCGCGCCGGCGCTGGTGCAACTCCCGGAGAGCCCGGGCTACCGGCTGAAGAAGCGCCTCCTCGGCCCCCCGCTCCACACCGAGGCGCTGGAGCACGAGCGACTCGGCATTCCGGTGGCATTGGCCGTGTTCTCGTCCGACTGCATCTCGTCGTCGGCCTATGCGACCGAGGAGATCCTCCGAGTCCTCGTGCCCGGAATCGGCCTGCTCGCCTTCAGCCTCGTGCTGCCGATCACGGTCGCCATGATCGTGGTCCTCTTCTTCCTGATCCTCTCCTACCGGGAGACGATCAAGGAGTATCCGACCGCGGGCGGCGCCTACATGGTGACGCGCGACAACTTCGGCCTGTTGCCGGCCCAGGTGGCCGGCGTGTCATTGCTCACGGACTACATCCTCACCGTGGCCGTCTCGACGGCGGCAGGCACGGCGGCGTTGGCGTCCGCCTTTCCGCGATTGGCCCCGTACACCCTTCTGATCTCGATCAGTTTCGTGGCTGTGATCGCCTTCGGAAACCTCAAAGGCGTGAAGGAATCCGGGAAGTTATTCGCCATTCCCACCTATTCTTCATCGCCATCATGGGGGTCTTGCTGGCCGTCGGCGTCGCCAAGGCGATGAGGGGCGGGCTGCATCCCCAGGAGATCGGATCACTCCACGGCATCATCCCGGTCAACCATGACGTGCTCGGCACGGGCCTCCTCTACGGCGGCTCGCTCTACCTGGTGCTGCACGCCTTCGCTTCGGGCGGTGCCGCGGTCACCGGCGTCGAGGCGATCTCCAACGGGGTGACCGCGTTCCGAAAGCCGGAATGGAAAAACGCCCGCGTCACACTCGTCATCATGGGCGGGGTGTTGGGCACCATGTTCTTCGGCCTTTCCGCCCTGGCAACCAAGGTGCATCCTGTGCCTTATGTGGAGGGCACACCCACCGTAATCTCGCAAATTGGCAAACAGGTCTTTGGCAGCGGTCCGGTGGGCGACACGCTTTTCTATGCATTGCAGGCCGGAACCATGCTGATCCTCGTGCTGGCGGCCAACACGAGCTTTGCCGATTTTCCGCGCCTCGCCTCGTTCCATGCCGGCGACAACTTCATGCCCAAGCAGCTCACCAAGCGCGGGCACCGCCTGGTGTTCTCGAACGGCATCCTGGCGCTGGCCGCCGCCGCAGTCGTCGTGTTGCTGGCCACAGACGCCAAGGTGGACCGCCTGATCCCGCTCTACGCCATCGGCGTGTTCACCAGCTTCACCATGAGCCAGGCGGGCATGGCCAAGCACCATGTCACCCGCAAGGAGCCCGGCTGGCGCCGCGGTCTGCTCGTCAACGGTGTCGGGGCCGTGCTGTCCCTGGTGGTCGACGTGATCATCCTGATCACGAAGTTCACGCACGGCGCCTGGGTCATCGTGGTCATCGTGCCGGTGATGGTCGCCGGCCTCGTGCGCCTCAATCGCCAGTACGACCGTGAAGCCCGCGAGCTCACCAGCGGAGCAGCCACGGCCGCCGACGCCCCTATCCTCCGCAAGCACGTGGTGATGGTGTTGGTGGACTCGCTCGACCTGGCAGCCGCCCGGGCGATCCAGTACGCCCGCAGCCTCAATCCGACCGAGCTGCGCGCTGTCCACTTCGATCTCGATCCGATCCGCACCGAGGACCTGGTCGCCGACTGGAGCCGGCTGGGACTCAGTCGCATTCCGCTCGACATCGTGGAGTGCCCGGATCGGCGTATCACCCGCGCCGCGGCCGAAGAGGTGGCCCAAGCCCTCCTGCCCGGTGATACCGAGGTGACCGTGCTGATCCCCCGACGCCGCTACACCCGGTTCTGGCACCAATTCCTGCACGACCGCACCGCGGATTCGATTGCGGCCGCCCTCGGTGGCCTCCCGCACTGCAACGTGACGAACGTGCCCTATCACCTGGGATCGCCCGGCAGCCAGCCGACGGTCCTGGCCCCTGCCCTCAGCAACGGTCCCCGCCGCTCGCCCCGCAAGCAGCCCTCGGCCGTGGACACCGCGCTGTTGCCAACCCTCGGCCACGAGCTGGAACGGCCCATGCTGTCAGGCGCCACGCCCATGTGCAGCCTGCCGCATCGCAGCCGCTCGGTGGTGGCTGGTCGGATCCACTCGGTGCGGGTGCGGCCCTGGGCCGGCGTCAGCACGCTGGAATGCACCCTCACCGACGGCACCGGCAGTGTGACCGCGGCCTTTCTCGGCCGGCGCCAGGTGGCCGGCCTGCAGCCCGGTGTCTGGCTGAAGGTCGAGGGTGTGGTCGGCAACCATCACGGCATGCAGGCCTTTCTGAACCCGACCTACCAGATCATCGACGAGGAGAGCGCGAACGGGCGACCGCCGGAGCGCTGATCCGCCGACCTATCGGCACTCCCGCAGCACCCGCCGCATGTCCCGCACCGCCCGTACGGTGCCCCGCACCGTCCCCGTCACCTTGGAACGGCCTTGGCGGGGGGCATAGGGCACGGGCACCTCCGCCAGGCGCCATCCGGCCGTCGCAGCCAGCAAGACCATCTCGAGCGGCCACCCGGATCGGCGGTCCTCGATGCCGAGATCGAGCAGCTGCGCCCGGCGCGATGCCCGCATCGGTCCCAGGTCGCGCAGCGGCTGGCCGGTCCGTCGTCGCAGCTCCCGGGCCAGCAGCCGGTTGGCGACCCGGGCATGGGGGGGCCAGGCCCCCCGGTCGGTGGGTTGACGAGCGCCCAGGACCAGATCGGCCTCTCCCCTGATGACCGGTCCGGCGACCGCGGGGAGATCCGCGGGGTCGAGGGATCCGTCCCCATCCATGAAGCAGACGATGCCGTCAGCCGGGTCCGCGTGGACCAAACCTGCCCAGCAGGCCGCGCCGAAGCCTCGTATCGGCTGGTGGATGACGGTGGCCCCGAGCTGCCGGGCGATGTCGGCCGAGCCGTCCGTCGAGCCGTTGTCGACCACCAGCGGGTGATAGCCCGGCGGCATCCTGGTGAGCAGCCCCGGCAGTGCCGACGCCTCGTTCAGGACGGGAAGTACGACCACGGGCACAGTGTCGTTTCTAACGCGCCGGTGCTCGTGCGTTGGCCCCGAGCACCTGACGATTCGCTGAACAATGACGGGGTGTCGCCGGCCGGGCGTCCGTGCGAAGCCATCATTCCGCCCATGGTTTGCGGCAGCCACCCGTCCCCGCCCTCCAGGCGGGTTTTCTGGCTGGCATGTCTTGGTCTGGCGGGGGCGGTGGGCACGGTGTTGTCAGCAGCCATCGCGCACGGGCCGCCCATACTCGAGCGCCGCTGGACGCTGCTCGGGCTGCTCGGCCTGTGGGGTGTCTCGTGGGTCGTCGGGGTGATGTGTGCCCGGCGTCTGGCGTGGCGGGTCGCTGTCCCGGCTGCGCTGGTTATCGGCGTGGCCATGCGGGTCGTGGCGCTGGCCGGACCGCCTGCCATCTCCGACGACCTGTTCCGGTACGCCTGGGATGGACGCGTCCAGGACACCGGCGTGGACCCCTATCGCTACCCGCCATCCGCACCCCAACTCGCCCACCTCCGGGAGCCTTGGCTCTGGCCCGGCCCCGCGGAGTGTGCGGCCTTGCATCGCCCACCCGACTGCACGCTGGTCAACCGGCCGGCGGTGCGCACCATCTATCCCCCCGCGGCCGAAGGGTGGTTCTGGTTGGTGTACCGGCTGGGCGGGCTGGGGCTCCGGCACCGGTTGTGGCAGCTGGCCGGTCTCGCGACCGAGCTGGCGGTCTTGGCGGTGCTGCCCTTTGCGCTGCGAGCGTGGCGCCGCGACCTCCGCTGGGTGGCGCTCTACGCGTTGTCGCCGGTGGCCGCGGTCGAGGTGGTGAACAACGGCCACGTCGACGGCTTGGCGGCCTTGTTCGTCGTGGTGGCCTTGTGGGTCGCAGGCTCTTCGGGCCGGCATCGGCGGGCGGCGTCTGGATGGGCGGGCGCGGCCTTGGGTGTGGCCGCGCTGATCAAGTTGTATCCAGCCGTGCTGGCGGCCGGACTGGCGAATCCGAGCTCGCAGGCACGAAGCCGATGGGTCCGGTTGAGCCAGTCGGCGGGCGCGGTTGGGGCCACCGTTGCGGTCGGCTATCTCCCGCATGTGCTGGCGGTAGGGACGCACGTGCTGGGGTACCTGCCGGGCTACCTGCGCGAGGAGCGCTATGTCGGCGGCGATCGCTTCCTCCTCCTGGGCACCGTGGCTCCCTGCCGAGGGCTGACCTTTGTGCTGGCCGGCCTGGCGGCGGTCGGGTTGCTCCTGCTGGTCTGGCGCGGCGCGGCCGACCCGCCCAAAGCGATGGCGCTGCTCTTCGGCGGGCTGTTGCTGGTGGCCACGCCAGTACAGCCCTGGTACACCGTCGCGCTGTTGGCCGTGGCGACGGTCGCCGGGCAGCCGGTCTGGGCAGTGGTGGCGGCTGCCGGCTACCCGTACTACTGGGCGGTCGTCCTCGATCATCCCCGGGCGGTGTTGATCGGCCGGCTGAGCTACGGGCTCGCGCTCGTGGTTGTGGGTGTTGTTGTGGTTGTGGTGTGGGCCGGCACCGGGCGCCGGATGAGCCATGCTCGTGGCCTGCGCCCCGCCGGCCTCTGGCGGGGATCGGGCGGGACGGACTGGGAGGAGCGTTCGTGCGAGTGCTGGTGACCGGAGGCGGGGGCTTCATCGGCAGCCACATCGTCGACGAACTTGTGTGCGATGGAGCCGACGTCGTCGTGCTGGACAACTTCGACCCGGCCGCCCATTCCGAGCCCCCCGCCTACCTCAACCCGGCGGTCGATCTGCGGATCGCCTCGCTCGCCGACGAGGATGCGGTGTTCAGGGCGGTGGATCGTGTGGATGCGGTGTGCCACCAGGCCGCCCGCGTGGGCCTGGGGGTCGACCTCGGTGACATGGGCCGCTACGTGCACGACAACGATCTCGGGACCGCTGCGCTTCTGGGCGCGCTGTGGCGCCGGCGTTTCACCGGGCGGTTGGTGGTTGCGTCCTCGATGGTGGTCTACGGGGAGGGTCGCTATTCCTGCGAGGTGCACGGCGACGTGCGCGCAGGGGCCCGTGCCGCGGGTGACCTGGAGGCGGGTCTCTTCGAGCCCCGCTGCCCTCGCTGTGCGCGCCCGGTGCGCTGGGCGCCGATCGACGAGGACGCCGAAGCGGATCCGCGCAATGTCTACGCGGCGACGAAGCTGCACACCGAGCACCTGGC
>JAXDQG010000441.1:0-4184 GCA_034667945.1 Acidimicrobiia bacterium
CAGAGAGGTCGGCGAGTTGCAGCTGCGGGGCACGTCGGTCACCCCCGGCTACTACCGCAACCCGGAGGCCACCGCCGAGATCCTGCGCGACGGCTGGCTCTGCACCGGCGACCTGGCCTACGTCGTGGACGGTCGGCTGGTGATCTGCGGCCGCATCAAGGACGTGATCATCGTGGGCGGCCGCAATGTCTTTCCCCAGGACGTCGAGAAGGCGGTGGGCCGGGCGGAGGGTGTGCGGGCCGGCAACGTCATCGCCTTCGGCGTCCATGGCCGTCACGGCAAGGAGTCGCTGGTCGTCGTGGCCGAGAGTCGATCCAGCGATGTCGAGTCGGTCAAGGCCGACGTTGCCGCCCGGGTGCGTCAAGCCGTGGGTCTGCCGCCGAAGGACGTGTTGCTGGTCGCGCCCGGCAGCCTGCCAAAGACCTCGTCGGGCAAGTTGCAGCGGGTGCTGTGCCGACAGCGCTATCTGGCTGAGGAGCTCCAGCCGGTCTGAACCTTCGCTTCACGCCGAATTCCGCCGAAGGTGCCGGGCCGGCAGCGCGCAGGGCGCTCAGTCGTCCCGGCTGCGCAGGAACTGCTCGAACTCGGCGGCCAAGTCGTCGGCCGAGGGGAACGGACCGATGGTGAGCTGCTCGTCGACCAGGTGCTCCAGCTGTTCGACCATGCCCTGGTGCTCGGAGTTCTGCGCCACGAGCTGATCGATGCGGGTGCGGGTTTCGTTGGCGGCGACCAGCAGGTCTTCGGTTGGGAACCGCAGGCCCGTGAGGTCTGCGAGCTTGTCGAGCAGGGCCGCCGATGCCGCCGGATAGGGGAGGTTGGCGACGTAGTGCGGCACCTGAGCCCACAGCCCGACGGCCTCGATACCCGCGTCCCCGCAGGCCCGCTCCACGGCGGCACTGATGCCCGCGGGCACCTCTAGCTCGCCGGGCAGGAACCCGACCTTGTTGGCCAAGGCCTGATTGCTGGCGGTGGCGACCACGCGAGATGGACGGGTGTGCGGGGCCGGAGCTGGATACGACCCGAGGCTGACGACCAGCTGTACCTGGTGGCGCCGGAGCAGGTCGACGACCGATTGCGCGAATGGTTGCCAGAGGCGGTCAGGTTCGGCCCCGCGCAACAGCAGGAACGGTTGGCCAGACGGATCATGTGCCGCCTGCAGCTCGATGGAGGGCCACACCAGCTCGGTGATCACGCCGTCGACCAGGCGCATGGTGGGTCGGCGAGCCTGATGATCGACCAACCGACCGGCGTCGAAGCGGGCGACCGGGGCCAGCCCGCCGAGGCCGTCCTGCAGGTCGGCGATGGTGGCCAGCGCTCCGGCCGCGCCCAGGCCGGCGTCGATCCAGTTCTCGAGGCCCGATACCAGCACCGAACAGGGCTTGGGATCGTGGTGGAGCAGCTGGTAGAGGTCATCCATGCCAGGTCCACCGTACCGTCACGACCTGACATGACCGGCATGGGTAAGCACCGGTCCAGTGGCACTGCGCCGGACGGGACTGACGTAGCTCAATGCCGGCCCAGATCTGCACGTGGCGATGAGCAGGGCGGCTAGGTTGCGCTCGCCTGTTTCGGGGAATCTGGGAGCGACCGCCCGTGTTGAAGGAGCACGATGATTATCGACGTCACGGATGACACCTTCGAGACAGAGGTGCTCGCCCGCTCCGAGCAACAGCCGGTCGTGGTTGATTTGTGGGCCCCCTGGTGCGGACCTTGCAAGACGCTCGGACCCCTTCTCGAAAAAGTTGTCGGCGAGACCGACGGTGCGGTGACGCTGGCGAAGATCAATGTCGACGAGAATCCTCGGGCCGCGGCGACGTTCCAGGTACAGGGCATTCCCGCCGTGTACGCGCTGCACGGCCGGCGGATCGTGAACGGGTTCGTCGGTGCTCAGGGCGAGGCCGCTGTTCGCCAGTTTGTCGCGTCGCTGGTGCCGTCCGAGGAAGAGAGCGAGTTGTCGGCGCTCATCGATGCGGGTGACGAGGAGTCGCTCCGCAGTGTGCTCGAAACCGATCCGGGCAATCCCGAGGCCGTGACCGCGCTGGCAGAGTTGTTGGTGCAGGACGGCCGGGAAGAGGAGGCGTTGTCGCTGCTCGCCCGCATCCCTGAGACGCCGACGACCAGGCACATCGCCGCCCTCGCTCGTACTGGTGGAGAAGCGCCGCTAGACGATGTCGATGCGAAGCTCGGCGAGCTGCTCGAGCGGGTGAAGGACGACGAGGGCGCCCGCCAGGAGTACCTGGACCTCCTGGAGGTCTTGGGCCCGGACGATCCTCGTACGTCGCAATACCGCCGGAAGCTGACGTCCAGGCTCTTCTGACGTTTTGACCCTCCGCAGTCTCCTCGCTCTGACGGAACCAATCTGTCCTGTGGGTGAGCCGCCTTAATGCCAATGCTTCTATGCACTTGAGCCCTTCATGATCCGTCTAGGGGATCACGATGCCTGCACGCAGTCGTCGGAGATAATCGGGAAGAAGTACGACTTCCCGTCGATGGTCACGGCGTGCGATTCGGAGACTCCGGATCCAGCGGTCCTGGACGAGCTCCGTGGTGAGGCGGCCGACTCCACGCCGTCCTGAAGTTTTGGTGCTCCGCCGCCCCGGCTACATCCCGGTCGGATTTGGCCGCTAAGCTCATGGGCGATCGGCGTTCGTCGCTGGTGCTTCCCCTCTTGATCAGCTGAGCGCGTCGCGCCCCTGACACGAGGGATCGTCCGGTGGTTGATGACCCCGACCCGCCCCCATTGCCGCCTCCCGCGCCTGACCGCGCCGTCTGGCCGGGGCTACAGGCGGCGATGCGGCGGTGGCCTGTAGGGGCGGCCGGCCTCCGTCGTGTGCCGGCTCCGTACCTGCTGTGCTTGGTCGCTCTGGCCCTTGGGGTCGGGGGTGGGCTGGTGGTGGTCGCCGCGACGTCCGCCAGGCAGCCCACCGCAACGGCCGAATCCGTGGTGCCGGCCGCGGTTCGGGTGGCAACCACGACGACCGCACCCCCACCCCTCAAGGTGCACGTCGCCGGAGCCGTGGCTCATCCGGGCGTGTATCAGCTGACCTCGACCGCTCGGGTGGCCGACGCCATCGCCGCGGCCGGCAACGCTCGGCCGGATGCGGACATGGCGAGGATCAACCTGGCTTCACCCGTGCGCGACGGCATGCGGGTGTACCTCCCGGTGGTTGGCGAAACGCCGCCAGCGGTGGTCGGCCCAGACAGCGGCGGAGCCCCCTCCACGGCCGGCGGGAGTGCCTCTTCGTCCCCGGCAGACGGCGATGCGCAGGTCGATCTCAACAGCGCCACGCCCGAGCAGCTCGACACCCTGCCTGGAATCGGCCCCTCGACAGCGGCGGCGATCGTGCGTCACCGAGCCTCCCAGCCCTTCACCTCCGTCGACGACCTGCTGAACGTGCCGGGGATCGGCCCCGCCAAGCTGGAGAACCTTCGTGCTCGCGTCCGGGTCTGACGACATCCCCGGCCGGGTGCTCAGCGACCGCTCGGTCGTGGTGTTGGCGGTGGCCACCTGGCTTGGTGCCACGGTGGCGTTACCTGTGCCCGTCTGGCTTGGCGGCGTCATCGCGGCACTTGCGGCCGGCGCTCGTCGCCCAGTCCTACTCGTTGTAGGCGTCGCTCTGCTTGGAAGTGCCCTGGCCGATCGATCCTGGGCGGGCACGACGCCGGTGAAGGCCACTATGTGGTCGGGCACGGCCACGCTCGCCACCGACCCCGAACCCGTGACCGGCTCGGTGCGAGTGGTCGCCATTGTTGACGGCCGCAGAGTGGAGGCCTGGGCCCGCGGCTCGCCGGCCAGGGCGCTGCGGCCCCGCCTCGCCGGCGAGAAGGTTGAACTGGTGGGTGAGCTCGCCCCGCCCCGACCTGCGATGGCTCGAAGACTGGCCGTCCGCCACATCGTCGGCCGCCTGACGGTGCGCGAGGTCGCCGGCTGGCACCGTGCCGAACAGCCTTGGGGTGCGGCCAACGCGCTGCGCCGACTCCTGACCGACGGCGCAGTCTCGCTGCCGCCCACCAGCCGCGCGCTCCTCGCGGGCCTCGTGTTGGGCGACGATCGGGAACAGCCGGCGGAGCTGGCCAACGCCTTCGAGGGCGCCGGGCTCACGCATTTACTCGCCGTGTCGGGGCAGAACGTCGCTTTCGTTTTGGCGGTTGCCGGTCCGGGCCTGCAGCGCCTCGGTCTGCGC
>JAXDQG010000442.1:0-14553 GCA_034667945.1 Acidimicrobiia bacterium
CAACTGGCGGTTTGGACGATCGACTGGCGCTCGCCGGCGTGGCACGCCATCGCCACCGAGGTCGGGCGAGTAAGGGTGGAGGCACGAGCACGGGTCGAAGCAGACGAAGCCGCGCACCGAACCCCCAGCACGGCCCGAGCGGCGTTGCGGGTGCCCCAACGTCTCGCCCACTTGTTCTGGAACGCCGACCTGCGCCGGGTCGATATCTCGCAACACGGCTCTTACGTGGCGTCGCGCCTCCTCCGGGCGGACGACTGCCAGGCACTGTGGTGGCTCGCCCGACACTTGCATCCTGAAGCCATCCGGGCGGCAGCCAGCGGCCGGGGTCTCGATTCCCGGCGGGCCACGCTGGCGCTGATGCTGGCGGGCACCTCCCCCGCTGCAGGCGGGGCCTGACCATCCGGCGGTGGCCTCACCCGGCGGGGACGCGCCGTCGCCGCTGCCCACACAACTTCCCGACTGGCTGCTCGCCGTCCTGCCGGGCGACACGGCGGCCATGTGGCTGTTGGTGCGCACGGTCATGCCCACCGATGCCTACCTCATCGGTGGAACCGCCATCGCCGCCCACCTTCAACACCGCGTGAGCCGCGACCTGGACTTCTGCCTCGAGGGAGACTCCGATCCCGCGCAAGTGGCAAGCCAATTGGCGGGACTGGCCCCCGTGCGCATCACCAGCCGCCGCGAACACGGGGTGGATCTGCTGATGAGCCGCACCAAAGTGCAGCTGCTCCGCCCCGACGGCCACCACCGGGTCGAGCCGACGACCACCGTAGAGGGCCTGCGCGTCGCCGGCATCGGCGACCTGCTGGCCATGAAGCTGCAGGTCGTGGTGGACCGGCCCGAACTGCGGGACTACTTCGACCTTCTGTGCATCGAGACCCAGACCTTGCGCTTCGCCGAGGAAGGGCTGGCGCTGTTCGTCGAGCGCTTCCGACCGGATGTCCCCGATCAAGCCGTAGCCACCATCGTGCGCTACCTGGCGGATCTGTCGGACGTGCCCGACGACCCGACCCTGCCGTCGTCGCGGGCCGAGATCGAGCAGTATTGGCGAGCCCGCGTCCCGGAGATCGTGCGCAACCTCGAACGTTGAGCGGTGCTCCGGCCCGGTGTCCGCCACTCGTCCCGCCGTTCGAAGCCGCAGAGCCCATCCCCTACGATCGACCCGTGGCCGCAACGCAGGATCTGCCCCTCGGATCGGAGTTTCCCACGCCCAGTCGCCAGGACTGGCTCGCACTGGTGGACAAGGTCCTGGCCGGGAAGTCCTTCGAACGCACGCTGGTCTCACGCACCTACGACGGTCTCGACCTGCAGCCGCTGTACACCGCCGAAGACGCGCCCCCGCCCGACAGCGGTGGCGTACCCGGCCTTCCGCCCCACACCCGTGGCGGCTCGGCGGCACGGCGGATCGTTGACGGTTGGGACATCCGCCAGCTCCACCAGGGCACCGACAGCGCCGCGGTGAACGCGGCCATCCTGGCCGATCTGGCTGGCGGCGTAACCTCCATCCTGCTCGGACCGTTACCCGACCTCGGTCGGGCCCTGGAAGGGGTGCTGCTCGATCTGGCCCCGATCTGCCTGGACTGGGGCGCAGAGGGGCAGCGAGGCGCCGAGGAGCTGCTGCAGCTTTGGGACCGCGCCGACATCCCGCCCTCCGCCTCCATCGGTGAGCTGGGGCTGGACCCGCTCGGCGTCGCGGCCCGGGCCGGGACCCCGCCAAGTCTTCAGCCAGCGGTGCCCTTCGCCCTCCGTATCGCGGAGAGCCGACCCAATGTCCGATCCCTGCGGGTCGACGCCCGCCTCTACGCCGAGGCCGGCGCGGCCGACGCCCAAGAGCTGGCCTTTGCTCTGGCGACCGGACTGGCCTACGTCCGGGCCCTGGTCGAGTCGGGGGCAGACGTCGGCCAAGCGCTGGGTCAGCTGTCGTTCTCCCTGGCGGCCACACCAGACCAGTTCGCCACCATGGCCAAGCTGCGCGCCGCCCGCCGCTGCTGGTCGCGCCTGGCGGAATCCTGTGGCGCGGCGGAGGGCGACAAGCGCATGGCGCTGACTGCGGTGACCTCTCTCGCCCACTACTCGCAGCGAGACCCGTGGGTGAACCCCTTGCGGGCCACGCTGGCCTGCTTCGCTGCCGCGGTGGCCGGGGCCGATGCCATCACGGTCCTCCCGATGGGTGCGGCCGCCGGCGTGTGGGACGAAGACGGCCGGCGTCTGGCTCGCAACACACAGACGATCCTGCTCGAAGAGTGCGGGCTGGCCCGCGTGGCCGACCCCGGAGCAGGTTCCTACTACGTCGACCGGTTCTCGGAAGAGCTTGCCGTCCGGGCCTGGAGCCTGTTCCAGGCGATCGAGGGCCGCGGGGGCATGACCGCCGTGCTGGCCGACGGCTGGGCGTCCGAGCAGGTGGAGGCCACATGGTCGGCCCGGCTGCGAAATCTCGCGCTGCGGCGCGATGCGCTCACCGGCGTTTCCGAGTTCGCCAACGCCGGCGAAGTGCCGCTCGCCGGGGGTGAACCGGCGGGCGCGGAGCGGTCCAACGGCCCGTTCCCCCTGCGACGCTTGGCCGCTCCCTTCGAGGCCCTGCGGGATGCCGCCGATGTCGCGGCCGACCGGCCAAGGATCTTCCTGGCCAACCTCGGTCCGCTGGCGGAGCACACCGCTCGCACCGGCTTCGCCCGGAACCTGTTCGAGGTGGCCGGCATGGGAATCGTCGACGGCCCGGACGCCACTTCCCCGGCGGAGGTGGCCGAGGCATTCCGGGCGAGTGGTGCGCCCCTGACCGTTCTCTGCTCGTCCGACGCGGTCTACGCGGAGATGGCCGAGGACGCTGCCCGAGCACTCAAGGATGCAGGAGCCCGGCGGATCTACCTGGCAGGCAATCCCGGCGACCACCGGGCCGCCTACGAACAGGCCGGGGTGGACGAGTTCGTGCACATCGGCTCGGACGTCATCGCGGTCTTGCAGGGAGCGCTCGAGACCTGCGGGGTGACCGTCCGATGACCGTGTTGCACCAGCTCAGCGAGTCAACATTCCTGACGGGCACGTCGGGCCCCGTGGTGCGGCAGGCTCTGGGTGAGCCCTTACAGTTGGGCCGCAACGGCCGGGTGGAGGTAGTGGCATGAGCACGATCCCCGACTTCACGTCGGTCGAGTTGGGTCCGCCGCCGACGGCTGCCGCCGATCTCGAGGGCTGGGCCCGCGCCGTCGACGAAGAGACCGGCAAGCAGGCCGACGCGCTGGTCTGGGAAACGCCAGAAGGCATCCCGGTCAAGGCGCTCTACACCGCCGCCGACACGGCCGAGCTGGACTTCCTCCACACCGTGCCCGGCATTGCGCCCTATCTCCGGGGCCCCTATCCCACGATGTACGTCAATCAGCCGTGGACCATTCGGCAATATGCCGGCTTCTCCACTGCCGAGGATTCGAATGCCTTCTATCGCCGCAACCTGGCCGCCGGCCAGAAGGGCTTGTCGGTGGCGTTCGACCTGGCGACCCATCGCGGCTACGACTCGGATCATCCGAGGGTGGCCGGCGATGTGGGAATGGCCGGTGTGGCGATCGACTCCATCTACGACATGCGGACCCTCTTCTCGGGCATCCCGCTCGACCAGATGACCGTGTCGATGACCATGAACGGTGCCGTGCTGCCGATCATGGCGCTCTACATCGTGGCTGCCGAGGAGCAGGGTGTGCCACCGGAGAAGCTCGGCGGGACCATCCAGAACGACATCCTCAAAGAGTTCATGGTCCGGAACACCTACATCTATCCGCCTGGTCCCTCCATGCGGATCATCTCCGACATCTTCGGCTACACGTCCACGCACATGCCGAAGTTCAACTCCATCTCCATATCGGGCTATCACATGCAGGAAGCGGGCGCGACGGCCGATCTCGAGCTGGCCTACACGCTGGCCGATGGCGTCCAATACGTCCGGGCCGGGCTCGATGCTGGCCTCGATATCGACCGATTCGCCCCCCGCCTCAGCTTCTTCTGGGCCATCGGCATGAACTTCTTCATGGAAGTGGCGAAGCTGCGCGCGGCCCGGCTCCTGTGGGCCAAGCTCATCAAGCCGTTCGGGCCCAAGGACGCCCGATCGCTGTCGCTGCGCACCCATTCGCAGACCAGCGGCTGGAGCCTCACCGCGCAGGACGTCTACAACAATGTCGTCCGGACCTGCGTCGAGGCCATGGCCGCCACGCAGGGCCATACGCAGTCGCTGCACACCAACTCCTTCGACGAGGCCCTGGCGCTGCCCACCGACTTCAGCGCGCGCATCGCCCGGAACACCCAGCTCGTGCTGCAGCAGGAGTCGGGCACCTGCCGGGTGATCGACCCGTGGGGCGGCTCGCACTACGTCGAGCGGCTCACGTACGAGCTGGGTCGGAAGGCGTACTCCCACATCCAGGAGGTCGAGGCCATGGGAGGCATGGCCGCAGCCATCGAGGCGGGTGTGCCCAAACTGCGAATCGAGGAGGCCTCGGCCCGCACGCAGGCCCGCATCGACAGCGGCCGCCAGACCGTGGTGGGGGTCAACAAGTACCGTTTGGCGGCCGAGAAGCCGGTCGATGTGTTGAGGGTCGACAACGCTGCGGTGCGCGCCGGTCAGATCGCCAAGTTGGAGCGGCTGCGGGCCGAGCGCGACGTCGGTCAGGTTTCCTCGGCGCTGGAGGCGCTCACCCGCTGTGCCGACAGCGGGGTGGGCAACCTGCTGGAGTTGGCCGTCGACGCGGCCAGGGCCAAGGCCACCGTCGGCGAGATCTCCGAGGCGCTCGAACGCGTCTACGGCCGTCATCAGGCACAGATTCGGGTGGTGTCAGGCGTGTACTCCGAAGAGGTCGGCGGCACGAGCGACGCCATTCGGCGAGCGCGTCAGCGGGTTGATGCGTTTGCCGAGGAGGAAGGCCGCCGACCGCGCCTGCTGGTGGCGAAGATGGGCCAGGATGGCCACGACCGGGGCCAGAAGGTCATCGCCACCGGCTTCGCTGACCTGGGCTTCGACGTCGACATCGGGCCGCTGTTCCAGACGCCCGCCGAGGTCGCCCGCCTCGCCGTCGAGGCCGACGTGCACGTGGTCGGCGTCTCCTCGCTGGCGGCCGGCCACCTCACGCTCGTGCCCGAGTTGAAAGCCGAGCTCGAGGCCCGGGGGCGGGGCGACATCCTGATCGTGGTCGGCGGGGTCGTACCGCCCCAGGACTACGACGCCCTTTACGCATCAGGGGCCAAGGCGATCTTCCCGCCGGGCACGGTCATCGCCGACGCGGCCTTGCTCCTGCTCGACGCCCTGGAAGGGTGACCTTCCCGACCTGCCACGAGCGCGACGCCGCCGTGGTACGCGCGCCCGACAGCTCGGAGGTGCGGCCCCTGGTGGTGGCCGACCGCGGCAGCCTGGCCACGTTCCACCTGGCAGCCGGCCAGGTGTCTGCGGCCGTCGCTCACCGCTCGGTGGAAGAGGTCTGGTACGTGGTGGCCGGACGGGGACACATGTGGCGGGCTGCGGCGGACGCGAAGGAGCCGGACCACGGGGAGGTCACCGTCCTCGAACCTGGTGTGGCCCTGGCCTTGCCGGTCGGCACCCGCTTCCAGTTCCGGGCCGAGCCGGACAGCAGCCTGCACATCGTGGGCGTCACCATGCCGCCCTGGCCGGGTGACGACGAGGCCGTTGTGGTGGAGGGCCGATGGTGACCCGCCGGGTGCTCACTTTGGACGATTACGAGCAGGGTGTTCTCGCCGGCGACCGCACCGTCCTCGGCCGGGCGATCACGCTGGTCGAATCCCGCCGCCCCGAACATCAGGAGCTGGCTCAGGAGCTGCTGGTCCGTCTCCTTCCGCGAGCCGGCGACTCACAGCGGATCGGCGTGACCGGCGTTCCCGGCGTGGGCAAGTCGACCTTCATCGACGCCTTCGGGAGCAACCTGACCGCCGCCGACCACCGGGTCGCCGTGCTGGCGGTCGACCCGTCCTCATCGCGCAGCGGAGGTTCCATCCTCGGGGACAAGACCCGGATGGACCGGTTGTCCGTGGATCCATCGGCCTTCATCCGTCCGTCGCCCAGTGCCGGCACGCTCGGTGGCGTCACCCGGGCGACCCGGGAGACGATCGTGGTGGTCGAGGCGGCGGGTTACGACGTCGTGCTGGTCGAGACCGTGGGGGTGGGCCAGAGCGAGACGGCAGTGGCCGAGATGGTCGACTTCTTCCTGGTGCTGATGCTGCCTGGCGCCGGCGACGAACTGCAGGGCATCAAGAAGGGCATTCTCGAGCTGGCCGATCTCATCGCGGTCAACAAGGCGGAGGGTGAGAACGCCCGGGCGGCCAAGCGGGCGGCCGGCGATTACGCCAATGCCTTGCACCTCATCACACCGCGGGGCGCTACCTGGCAGCCGCCGGTCGTGACCTGCTCGGCGCTCACCGGCGAGGGACTGGACACCATCTGGGAGCAGATAACCAGGCACCGGGATGCACTCCGGGGAACTGGCGAGTGGCAGGCCCGGCGCCAGGCGCAGGAGTTGGATTGGATGTGGGCCATGGTGGACGACCGGCTGTTGACGGCGTTGCGTTGCCACCCCCAGGTGGCGACGCTGTTGCCGGAGGTCGAGCGGGACGTTCGCGAGGGGCGGCTGACCGCCAGCCTGGCGGCCGACCGGCTGCTGAAAGGCTTCGGCCTCGACTGAACGGAGCGACTCCGCTCTGAAGGTTTGGCAAATTCCGCCGGAGGCTCAGATCGGCGGCGCCGGCCCGCCGAGCAGTTCGTGCAGTCTCCGGGCCAAGAAGGCACGCTCCGCCGCGTTGTTGCACCCGGCCAGGGCTCGGCGGTAAGCGCCGACCGCTTCGGCCGTACGGTCGAGGCGTCGAAGCAGATCGGCACGTGCCGACCAGTAGACGTGGGAGTCGCCCAGCGGCCGCGCCAGCCCCTCCATCAGCCGCAATCCCACCTCGGGCCCGGCGACTTCGGCCACGGCCACGGCCCGGTTGAGCTCGATGACGGGCGACGGTGACAGGCGGCGCAGCACGCCGTACAAGGCCACGATCTCCTCCCAATCGGTTTCCTCGATGGCAGAGGCGGTGGCATGGCAGGCGGCAATGGCGGCCTGCAGCTGGTACGGGCCTGGACGGCGCGCTCCGAGGGCAACCTCCACCAGCTGGGCGCCCTCCCCGATGCGGTCGCTGTCCCAGCGACTCCGGTCCTGGTCGGCCAAGAGCACCAGGCGACCCTCCATATCCACCCGGGCCTCCCGGCGAGCATCATGGAGCAGGAGCAGCGCCAACAGGCCCAGCGCCTCGGGCTCGGCGGGGAGCAGGCGAACGACCAGGCGCGCCAGCCGAATGGCCTCGGCGCACAGCTCGCGACGGATCAACGCGTCCCCGCCGGTGGCCGCATAGCCCTCGTTGAAGATGAGGTAGATGACCATGAGGACCGTCTCGAGCCGCTCAGGCAACACCGCGCGCTCGGGCACAGCGAAGGGAATCCCCGCGGCGCGAATCTTGCGCTTGGCCCGCACCAGCCGCTGCGCGACCGTCGGTTCGGCCACCAGGAACGCTCGGGCCACCTCGGCGGTGCTCAGCCCACACACCGACCGCAGGATCAGCGCCACCTGGGCATCGGTGGCCAGGGCGGGATGACAGCAGGTGAAGATGAGGCAGAGCTGGTCGTCGTCGATCGGGCCGGTTGGCAGACCGTGGCCCGTTTCCCAGGCGGGGCGTTCCCGCTCAGCGGCCCAGGCCGCCAGCTGTTTGCCGGACCGACGCGACTCGCGGCGCAGCCGGTCGAGCGCCCGGTTGCGGGCGGCCACCAGCAACCAGGCGGCCGGCTTGGTCGGCATGCCGCCGGTCGTCCACGTCTCCAGCGCCGACACCATCGCCTCCTGCAGCGCCTCCTCGGCCAGGTCGAAGTCACCGAGGGTCCGCAGCAGCGAACCGAGCACGGCACCGGATTCGGCCCGGAAGACCTCCTCGACCAGTCGGCTCAGGTCTGTCTGGTCCCCGTGCGCAGCCATCCGACCAATCAGCGGGGCATGTCGGAGGGGAACTCCCTCAGCGGCCTCACCTCGATGGCGCCCAAGGCGGCATCGGGAATGCGGGCGGCGAGTTCGATGGCCCGGTCAAGATTGAGGCAATCGACGAGGTAGTAGCCACCGAGATGCTCTCGTGTCTCGACGAAGGGACCGTCCGTGGTGACCCCCTTGCCGTTGCGGACCCGCACGGTCGTGGCGGTGTCCACGCCCTGCAACGGGTCGCCGGCGATCATCTCGCCCGTCTCCGCGATCGATTGGCTGAAGGCGAAGTAGTCGTTCGTCAGCTTCTGCTGGTCCTCGGGCGGCAGGGCCTCCCAGTTCTCCGGGTTCGAATAGATGAGGAGCATGTACCTCACGGGTGCCTCCTGAACGACTGCGCGGAGGTTTCCTCCGATGTCGACCCTACGACGATCGAGAGCCCACCGGATCGACAGCCGGCAAAGAGCGTCCAGGTGACAGTGACGCTGACCTGGGATTGTCCCGCCCGGGCGAACCGGAAGACGAGCCTCTACGGTTTCCGAGAGCTCTTTGTCGAGCCCACGACGCGTCAGGAGTGGTCTTGAGCGATCTCAAGGTACGCATCGGCTTCTCGGCCGGAGCGGCCGGCACGTTGGCCACCGACCAATTCGCCCACCTCGTCGACGAGCTGGAACGACTGGGGTTCGACTCGGTCTGGGTGCCGGAGGTGATCACGGCCGAGTCGCTCGACCCGCTCACCGCCCTGGCATTCGCCGCGGGCCGCACCACCCGTCTCAAGATGGGCTCGCACCTGGTGGTGCCGGGCCGTAACCCGGCGCGCTTGGCCAAGGAGCTGGCCACGCTGGACCAACTCTCGAGAGGCCGCCTGCTGTTGACGTTCGTGATCGGTCTGCCCGAGGGGCCCGAGCTCTCCGCCCAAGGCGTCGCACGGTCCGAACGCACCGCGCTGCTCGACGAGACGCTGCTGCTCCTCCGTCGACTCTGGGCTGGGGAGGTGGTCTCCCACCGGGGGCGCCATTTCACCCTCGATGAGGTGTCGGTGCACCCCCGGCCGTGGCAGAAGCCGCTCGAGGCTTGGTACGGCGGCCTCACACCGGCGGCCCTGCACCGCTGCGGCGAGTTGGCCGACGGCTGGATTCCCGGTCTGATCGCTCCGACCCGGGCGGCATCCGCCCGGGAGGCCATCGAAGAGGCCGCGGCCGCCGTCGGCCGCCGCATCGATCCCGAGCATTTC
The DNA here is from genome assembly GCA_034667945.1 of Acidimicrobiia bacterium. GTDB lineage: Bacteria > Actinomycetota > Acidimicrobiia > Acidimicrobiales > CAIXPF01 > JAXDQG01. Next base: position 9,220 of record JAXDQG010000442.1, read on the forward strand.
GGCGCCAACGTGCTGTACGCCACCCGGCCACTCGGGCCCGACGCTCGAGCCCGGCTCGCCGCCCGCAACCCGTCAGTGGATCCCGACGCGCTGGTGCCGGGCAGCCTCGAGGCGTTGTGCGACCGGCTCGACGACTTCGTCGCGGCCGGTTTCTCCAAGTTCGTCCTGCGGCCGGCCGATCCGCCAACCGATGCGGCTGGCTGGAGCCGACATCTCGAGGCGCTCGCCGATGCCGTCCTGGGCCGCCAGACCGCCGCTCGGCGCACCTGACACAGAAGGAACTCCCGGCCTCCGTCTCAACAGGCAGCGTCTCAACATACAAGACGATCGATCAGCTTCTGAGACAAGGGCTAAGCTGCCCAGATGCCGCGCGAATGGGACGCATCCACCTACGACCGTATCGCCGACCCCATGACCCGTTGGGGGTCGTCCGTCGTCAGTCGGCTCGACCTCCGCGGCGGCGAGACGGTGCTCGACGCGGGCTGCGGTTCGGGACGCGTCACTGAGACGCTCCTGGGGCGCCTGCCGGAGGGACACGTGATAGCGCTCGACGGCTCGGCTGCCATGCTGGCGGAGGCTCGTCGACGGTTGACCCCTCACCGCAGCGCCGTCACCTTCGTACATGCCGATCTGCAGCAACCGCTCGAACTGCCCCGGCCGCTCGATGCCGTCTACTCCGGGGCGACGTTCCACTGGGTGGCCGACCACGACGCCCTGTTCCGAAACCTGGCCGATGCCCTGCCTCCCGGCGGCCAGCTCGTGGCCCAGTACGGTGGGGGGCAGAACATCGCCTCCGTGCGCGCCATCCTCGGCGAGCTGGGTGTCACCGACCTGCCGTGGTGCTTCGCCACCCCCGACGAGGACCGGGCCCGACTCGAATCGGCGGGCTTCGCCGTCGACGACATCTGGCTCAACGACGAGCGGGTCGAGTTCGAAGCCGGCGAGCCCCTGCAAACCTATCTGGCCACCGTCGTGCTCAATTGGCACATCGACCGGATACCCGAGGCCGAGCGGCGGCCCTTCCTGGCGGAGGTGGCCCGCCGCCTGCCCGAGCCGGTGCTGGACTACGTCCGGCTGAACGTCATGGCGCATCGGGTCTGAACAGCGATTGGACGCTCGTCCTCCGGCGCTCCGCATCTCGGGCGCATCCGCATCTCCGGCGCATCCGCGTCTCCGGCGCATCCGCATCTCGGGCACATCCCCATCTCGGGTACATCCCCATCTCGGGTACATCCGCATCTCGGGCGCTCGGCATGTCGGGCGCCCGCATCCCGGAACTGATTGCATGTGAAATAGTTCAGAGGCACAAGCACCGGCCGGTCGGACTAGTGTGGCTCCCGTGGAACCGATCCGGTGGCTCGACGACGATGAACTGCGGGCCTGGCGGGCCCTGGTCATCTGCAGCAGCCGGCTGAAAGCAGTGCTCGACGCAGAGTTGATGGCCAAGCACGACCTGCCCTTCGGCGATTACGAAGTGCTGGTGGTGCTGTCCGAGGCACCCGACCGTCGCATGCGAATGACCGAGCTGGCGGAGCACCTCTTTCTTTCGCCAAGCGGTCTGACCAGGCGGTTGGACCGGCTCACGCGCGACGGACTGGTCGCCCGCGAGCAGTGCCCGTTCGATCGTCGGGGTACCTTCGCCGTGTTGACGCAGCAAGGCTTCGCCCGCTTGGAGCAAGCAGCGCCATGCCACCTGCGGGGTGTGCGCGAGCACTTCATCGACCTGCTCGATCGAGAGCAGCTGCAAGAGATGGGGCGGGCGCTCGAGGCGGTGGCCGACGAGTGTCCTTCCCGCTCGCCGTCGAACCTGCGGGCTTCGGCACCTTGACTCGTCGACCACTCGTCGGCGGAGCATGCTGGCGCGCGCTGCATGAGTCCATCGGCTCACGTTCCGTGATCAGCGCCACTGATACGTCGTTCGGGGTTCATCGCCCGTACAGATAGACGATCGTTACTTCTCATACGATCGTTCAAATCGAGCGGTCAACTTTCGTTAGACTGTGTCTCGCCGCCGGTTAGCCACCCCCCCCTCCCCCCTCCCGCAGGCACCGGCGTCAGGAGAGAGAGCCATGACGGCCAACGAGAGCACCCTGCTCCCCCGCTGGTCCCAGCAGGACTGGATGGCCGAAGCCGCCTGCCGAGGCCACACTGAACTGTTCTTCCCGCCCGCGGGTGAGCGTCCCCAAGCCAGAGTGCGGCGCGAAGCCGATGCCCGGAAGCTGTGCGAGGCATGCCCGGTTGAAGGTATCTGCAGGGGTTATGCCCGTATCCATCGCGAGCACGGCTTCTGGGGCGGCGAGTCAGAGGACGAGCGAATCCTTGCCGGCTACGTACCACCGCACGCCATCGGCATCGCCCGTTTGCGGAGAGCCGGATGACTCTTGTGCACGCCTTAGGCCGTCGGTACGACTGAGCTTCAAGTATTCGTCATCAGCGGTCGATAGTCCGGCAACAGCCCGTAGGGTGCCAGTCGTCCCTGGTCGGCTCCGCCCAGAAACCGCCTCGCCCTCACATGCTTCGGTGTCGGGAGACCACCCCGCCATCGGGAGAAGGAAAGGTACAAGACCATGACCAGCTCCCCTCGGGTCAACCCCACCACCGAGCTGATCGAGGAGCTTCTTCGCACGATCAATGGCCAGGTCACCGACCGGTCCCGCGTCGTTGACGGCCTGCTCGACATCCGGCAGGTCAGTGCCCAAGACGAGCACCTCACCTCGAGCATCGATGAACTGCTCCGCGCGGTGCCCGGCAAGACGATGGTCCCCACCGAGTGGTACCGCGACATATTGCAGGGCCTGGCGGTCTCCATCGAGGCCAGCGTTCCCTCGCTCACCTGATCACGGTTGCGGGTGCGCGGCTTGCCCACGGGTACCCGCGCACCCGACAGACCGGCTCGTACACCGCACGACCCGGGTGCCGGTGCCGGTCGGCAGGCGAGCCTCAGCCGAACTTCGGCACGTCGCTCGAGCGCTCGCCGTACAGCTCCTTCCGAGCCTCGATGAGTTCCGCGACCGTCCAGCGGTCCCGGTCCTTGCGAATCCGACCAACCCGATGCCATCCCTCCATCAACTGCACCTGGTCGCCGCCCACCACGAAAACCTGACCCGTGATATCGGCCGCGTGGTCGGTGCAAAGGTAGACGACCCACGGTGACACGTTGTCCGGGTCGTTGACATCGAACTCCCCCGGCTTCCCGGCCAGGCGTTCGTTGCCGAAGGTGTTGACCGTCATCCTGGTGCGGGCACGAGGGTTGAGCACGTTGCAGGTGACCCCGTAGCGCTTCATCTCGCGCGCCACCTCGATGCCCAACGCAGCGATGCCTGCCTTGGCCGCTGAGTAGTTGGGCTGGCCGGCATTGCCGTAGAGACCGGCCTCCGATGCGGTGTAGACAATTCGGCCTCCCACCGGCTGACCTGTCTCCTTGAACCGCTCCCGCCAGTAGGCCGTGGCCCAGCGGGTCGGCACGAAGTGGCCTTTGAGGTGGACGCGGATGACGTCGTCCCACTCGTCCTCGGTCATGTTGAACACGGTCCGGTCCCGCACGAAGCCGGCGTTGCACATGAGGATGTCGAGGCGACCGTAGGTCTCGATCGCCTGGTTGATCATGCGTTGGGCGCCCTCCCAGTCGGCGACGTCGTCGAAGTTGGCGACCGCGCGTCCCCCGCTCCCACCGATCTCCTCGACGACCTCGGACGCTGCGCGCGGATCGGAGCCTGTGCCGTCCCACTCGCCGCCGAGGTCATTGACCACGACCGCGGCGCCTTCTTCCGCCATCAGCAGGGCGTGGCTGCGGCCGAGCCCCCGGCCTGCCCCGGTGACGATCGCTACCTTTCCGTCAAGCGTTCCCATCAGCTTCTCCTCCTAGCGTCGCGTTTGAGCGGGGGCGAACGTACGAATGCCGCTTGCCGGCTGTCGCTCGTCGGGAGTTCGGTTGCCCTCCCGGTGTCGGTTCGCCGCTCAGGGCAGGCGGCCGGCTCGGAAATCCTCGATGGTGGCACTGAGACCCCGCTCCTTGATCGCCCGGTTCATCTCGCGGACCGACGGAGCGAGGTGAGCGATGGCGTCGATCTCCACCCCGCGCATGAGGGCCTCGCGAAAGCCCTGCACGTCCTGCGTGGCGTTGATCGCCCGCTTCTGCAGAGTGAGGATCTCCTTGGGCACCTTGGCGACCTCGGCCGCATAGGCGGCGACGGCGGCGTCGAGCTCTTCGGCGGGGACAGCCCGATTGAAGAGGCCCATGTCCGTCGCTTCGCGCCCAGAGATCATGGCGCCGACGGGGAAGAACATCTCCTTCGCCTTCTTGGGGCCGACGAACCAGGCCCAGTACACGCCGACGAAGCCGGCACCCAGGGGCAGCTGCGGCGTGCCGACCTTGCAGTTCTCGGCGATGAACGTGACGTCGCAGACACTCGCCAGCTGGGTCCCTGCGGCCAGGCAGTGCCCATGGACCTTGCAGATGACCGGAAGTTTGAGGTCCCAGATGGCCAGCCACCCCCGGGCCAGGTTCTCCAGGAAGTTGCGGTCGCCTGTCGCACCTCCTCGGGGGGCGTTCTCGCCTCGTAGATCCATGCCGACGCAGAAGGAGCGGCCGGCACCGGCCACGACGGCGACGTGCACCTTGTCGTCCGCTTCCGCCTCGTGAAGGGCCTCCAGCAGCTCACGCTGGAGCGTGGGCGTGATGGCATTGAGTCTCTCGGGCCGATTGAGCGTGACCGTGGCCACCCGTCCGTCGACGTCATAGGCGATCGTCTCGGCCATGTCCCCCCCTCCGTTGCGGTTGCCCGCGGAGTTACGCCTGCGTTGCCGAGACGGACCGTACCCCGTCGGCTCACTCGGATGGGACCGAGCGGAGTTCAGCCAGCTTCCAGCAGGTGCTTCTGCACCTTGCCGAGGGCGTTGCGGGGCAGCGCCTCCACGACCAGCACCAATCGGGGGCGTTTGTAGGCGGCGAGGTGTTCACCGACGAACGCCGTCAGCTCGGCGCCTTCGACAGCCGACGACGTCTCGACGTAGGCGGTGACGATCTCGCCCCACTGCGGGTCGGGTGTTCCGACGACGGCGGCGTCCACGACTGCGGGATGGCGGCGAAGAACGTCTTCCACCTCACGCGGGTAGACGTTGTAGCCGCCCGAGATGATCAGCTCCTTGGCCCGACCGACGATCGTCAGGTAGCCGTCCTCGTCGAGCGCACCGAGGTCGCCCGTGTGGAACCATCCGTCGTCGGTGAAGGCTTCCTCATTGGCCTCCGGGCGGTTGCGGTACCCGCTGAAGACGTTCGGTCCCCGCACCAGAATTTCACCCTTGTCCGGCGAAAGCCGCAGGTCCACGCCCGGT
>JAXDQG010000443.1:0-2736 GCA_034667945.1 Acidimicrobiia bacterium
ATCTCGGCCGGTGACCAGCAGGCCGTGGTGATATAGCCACGGAGGGTCGTATTCGTCGAGGTCTAGAGTGAGGCGGTGCCGTCCGTGCAAAGAACCGCGAGTTGCGCGGACCAAGCCGCCCTCGCGCACCCGCACAGCCCTGCCGGGGCGGGCACGGTTCCCTGAACATGCGCCGCCGGTCCGACGGCGGCTGGGACCTCGGTCCCAACCGCATACCGGTCGTCCGCGCCCAGGCTGCGGCCGCGGTGCTGGCGGTATTGGGCGCGGTGGTCGGCGGCATCGTCGGCTGGATGGCCTTCATGTTCTTCTCCGTCGCCTGTGTGGCCTTGATCACGCAGGCGGTGTCGCAACGGCCGGTGGTGACGTTCGACCAACACGGTGTCGTGCTGAGCCCGGCCCGCGATCGCCGCCACATCGTGCCGTGGGATGACGTCGAGGCGCTGTTGCTGTGGAGTGGGCCACCGCGCGAAGGCGGCCACCTGGACCACTTGGGCGTTGTGACCTCCTTCGACCTGCCGAGGTTGACCGGGCCAACGGGCGCGACTCCGGATGCCCAACTCGAGCGCCTCGACCCCGAGGACGCCGTGCCGATCAACGCTCCGCTGGTCGACTGTCGTCTGGACACCTACCAGCTGCGGGCGGTCCTGCTCGGGTTCGGCAGCCGAGCGGTGGTGGTCGACCGCCGGCTGTAGTGGGGCGGCGGGCTGGCATGGGTGGCGGGCCGGAGCAGGGCTGCGGCCCGCAGTGGAAGCGGCTCAGGTCGCGCCGCCCGGGAGCACGAGGATCTTTGCGTGGCGTTCGGGATTGGCCAGGTCGTCGAAGGCGGCCGGCGTGCCGGTCAGATCGACCTTGCCGGTGATCAGCGGGGACACATCGATGCGTCCACTGCCGATGCTCTCCAGGCAGTCGGCGAACTCCGCGGCGCTCCAGCCCAGCACGAAGGTCAGGGTGAGCTGCTTGGTGATGGCCACCGTGGGTTCGAAGGTGTCGCTCTGCATGCAGACGCCCACCACCACGATCTGCGAGCGAGAAGGGGCAGCTTGAACCGCCAGGTCGAGCATGCCGGGTACGCCGACCGCCTCGAAGACCACGGTCGGTCCCCGACCGCCGGCTCGTCGCCAGGCATCGACTGCGGGCTGCTCGCGCGGGTCGACCACGACATCGGCGCCCATCAGGCCGGCGAGCTGCCGCCGGGCGGGGGAGAACTCGGCTGCCACGACGAGCGGTACGCCCCGCAGACGCAGGGCCGCAATCACCGCCTGGCCCACCGGACCGCAGCCGATCACCACCGCCGAGCCGAGCTCCGCCGCTCGTGACTCGTTCACAGCGTGGAGCCCAACCGCCAGTGGCTCGGTCAGTGCCGCATGGTGCGGATTCGTCCCGTCGGGCAGTGGAAGCACCCCGGTCGCCTCCACGACGACGCGCTCGCTGTAGGCGCCCGGCCGCTCGTTGCTGTAGCCGACCGGTCGGAAGCGACCGTCGACCTTGACGACCGGATGGGCGGCGACGAGGGTGCCGGGCCGCACCGCGTCGACGTCCGGGCCGACTTCGACCACCCGGCCCGAGAACTCGTGCCCCATCACCAGGTCTCGGTCGGCATCGAAGTCGAACAGCGACAGGCCGCTGCGGCGGGCTACCGCCGTGAACGCCTTGGCGTGGTGGCGGCAGTGCAGGTCAGAGCCACAGATCCCACAGGCGAGCACCTCCAGCAGCACCTGGCCTGGCCCGGGAGTGGGCTCGGCCACCTCGTCGACCACCAGATCAGTGCCTCTCAGAACCACGGCCTGCACGGCGCCTCCTTCGATCAGATCGCAAACGTTACGCGTTGAGCTGCCAAACGCGTTGAGCTGCCAGCGGCAGCAGGGGCGGCTGTCCGGCCACCGCCGCTGGGAACCGTCGCGCTAACGTCCGCCGCGTTCGCCGGGCTCTCCGCGTACCGGCCGAAGACAGGGGGTTCCGTCATGGGCGAGATGACGACGCTGACGGCGGCAGATGGCCACACGCTGGGTGCCTATCGGGCCGATCCCGAGGGCACGCCGCAGGGGGGCATCGTGGTCGTCCAGGAGATCTTCGGGGTGAACAACCACATCCGAGACGTGGCCGACGGCTACGCGGCGGCGGGCTACCTGGCCATCGCGCCCGCGATCTACGACCGGGCACAGCGTGACGTGCAGCTCGGCTACGAGCAGGACGACATGCAAGCCGGCATCAAACTTCGTAGCGAGATCCCTCTCGACAAGGCGCTGGCCGACATCGCGGCGGCCGCGCAGGTCGCCCGCACCGCAGGAAAGGTCGGCACGGTGGGCTACTGCTGGGGCGGCTTCCTCTCGGCAGCCGCGGCCATCAACCTCGCCGGCACGGTTGACGCTTCGGTGGGCTACTACGGCGGAGGGATCGCCAACTCGCTGCTCGACCAGGTGCCCCGCGTGCCGCTCATCCTGCACTTCGGTGAGCTCGACCATGCCATCCCCCTCGAGGATGTCGAGAAGGTCAAGGCCGCCTGGCCTGATGCGGCCGTGTACGTCTACCCCGGCGCGCAGCATGGCTTCGAATGCGACCAGCGGGCCTCGTACAACGCCCATGCCGCTCGCGTGGCGCTGTCGCGCACGCTTCGCTTCTTCTTCGAGCAGATCGGCTGATCTCCCGACCCGTGAGGATCCACCGCTCGTTCGCCTCCCCGCGTGGCTGACCCGCCCGCGGACGACGCGCCCGCCTGGTTCACGACCGCCCTCGCCA
>JAXDQG010000444.1:0-6595 GCA_034667945.1 Acidimicrobiia bacterium
TGCGCAAGCACGTCGGGATGATGGTGCCCGGTCCGGTCCAGGCGGCGGCCGTCGCTGCGCTGGACGATGACGAGCATGTCGAACGTCAACGGGCCATCTACCTGGCGCGGTTGGAGCTCGGTCAGAAGGTGCTGTCGCGGTTCGGTGTAGAGGCACCTCTGCCGGAAGGCGGCTTCTATCTGTGGGTGCGCGCACCCGATGGCGACGCCTGGGGCCTGACGGAGCACCTGGCGCGCAAGGCCGGTGCGCTCGTGAGCCCAGGAGAGTTCTACGGCCAAGCCGGCCGTCAGCATGTGCGGATCGCCATGGTGCAGCCCGATGAGCGATTGGCGCTGGTAGCCGAGCGCGTCGGGGCGTGAGGGGTGAGCCTTGCCGCCGATGATCTGCTGGCGCTGGCCACCGCCATGGTCGACATTCCCTCGGCCAGCCACGAGGAGGAACGCTTCGTCGATGCGCTGCAGGGCGAGCTGGACAAGGTCCCCTGGCTCGAGGTCGATCGTGTGGGCTGCAACCTCGTGGCCCGCACACACCTGGGCCGTCCGCATCGTCTGATCCTTGCGGGGCACACCGACACGGTCCCCGCCCAAGGGAACGGCCGCGCCCGACTCGATGGTGACTGCTTGTGGGGACTTGGTGCGTGTGACATGAAGGGTGCCTTGGCGGTCTTCCTCCGCCTCGCCCGCCGGTTGTCCCAACCGCTGCTCGACGTCACCTACGTCTTCTATGCGCGGGAGGAAGTGGCCGACATCTATTCCGGTCTCGAGGAGCTCTTCCGGGCGCGACCAGAGCTGCTGGTGGGCGACGCTGCCATCTTGGGGGAGCCAACTGCCGTCATGGTCGAGGCAGGCTGTCAGGGCACGTTGCGTTTGAAGCTGACGCTTCGTGGCCAGCGTGCGCATACCGCTCGGCCGTGGATGGGCCGGAATGCCATCCATCGCCTCGGCGCAGTGCTGTCCGAGGTGGCCGCGTTCGAACCCCGTCGGCCGGTCGTGGCTGGTCTGCAATTCCGTGAGGCCTTGCAAGCGGTGTCCGTAGACGGCGGCGTCGCTGGCAACGTCGTGCCGGACGAGGCTCGCCTTGTCTTGAATGTTCGCTTTGCGCCGGACCGGGACGGTGCAGAGGCCGCAGAGCAAGTCCGAAAACTTCTCGAGCCTTATCTCGAAGCCGATGATCAATTGGAGCTTGTAGATCGCGCTGAAGGGGCGTACCCGGCGGTGGCTCATCCGCTGCTTTCCCCGCTGGTCGAGCGGTTCGGTCTGGCAGTGAATCCCAAGCTGGGCTGGACCGATGTGGCGCGGTTCGCACAGCGAGGCGTGCCAGCGGTCAATTTCGGGCCCGGCGATCCGACCTTGGCGCACAGCGCCGACGAGCACGTCCTACGAACGGACTTGCTCCGGGTTTACGAGGTACTCGAAAAGTTGCTGATGGAGCCGGTCAGAGCCGACGCAGCACCGTGACGACCTTGCCGTAGACGACGACGTCTTCGGGCGACAGGTTCATCGTCTCGAGGCGGGGGTTGGCGGGAATCAGCTGAATGCGATTGCCGTTGCGGCGAAAGGCCTTCACCGTGGCTTCCCCGTCGGAGATGCCCGCAATCACGATGTCGCCGTTATCCGCGGAGCTTTGCGACCGGGCAACGACGAAGTCGCCGTCGAGGATGCCGGCGTCGATCATGGAATCGCCCCGAACCCTGAGCATGAACAGGTCGCCGTCACCGGTGAAGTCGGCAGGCAGAGGGTGCAGTTCCTCGACCTGCTCGCTGGCAAGGACGTTGACGCCGGCGGCCACATCGCCGACCAGGGGTATGAGCCTGGCCGGCCGGCGCTCGGCCGTTGGCAGACTGGGGTCGGGACGGATCTCGATGGCGCGTGGCTTGGTTGGATCGCGCCGGAGATACCCGAGCTTCTCGAGCGTCGCGAGATGGGCATGCACGGTGGATGGCGACCCCAGCCCGACCGCTTCACCGATCTCACGCACGGACGGTGGATAGCCGCGCTCGGCCACGTGGTGGCCGATGCAGTCGAGAATGGCCTGCTGGCGGGCCGTGAGCGGCCTAGCCGATCCGCCGTCAACCATGCCGCAACCTCCAAGGTGTGTCGAACAGGTGTTTGCACCCTAGCAGCGAGAGGCGCCCGTTACAAACATCCGTTCGACCGGATCTTGACGGGAACGTCCGTTCGTGCTGAAGTGTCGGATCCGCGAACGTGTGTTCGGCACGTGGCTAAAGTGTCACACCCCCTGAGGAGACTGTCGCCATGGCACTTGTCCTGCACGACCATTCCTTGCCGCAGCGGCCTCCATCATTCGGCCGTCCTCCGCGCGAACGGGCGCGCTGTCCCATCCATCGCTCCGCTGTCCATCAGCCGCGGTCGTCGAGCAGGACGCCTGCGTGCTACGTGCGCCGCCGTCTATTGGCGGCCGGGGCGATCGTCGTCGTCGGCATGGCCGGCACCGTGGCGGCCACCACCGTCTTGCGCGCATCTGCGGCTGCGGTGGCACCAGCGCTGCCCGGTATCGGCGGCCCAGCTCGCACTGCGGTTGTCGAGCGCACCGTCCAGCCCGGTGAGACCCTCTGGGGCCTTGCGGCTTCGCTGCCGGTGAAGGGGGACATACGCGCCCGTGTCGACCAGCTAGCCAAGCTCAACCACGGGAGCTTGCTGCGAGCAGGTGACGTCGTGAGGATCCCGTCGGCGTGGGTCGGCAGACGATGACCGTGGCGGCGGACGATCACATGCTGCAGCTCAATCGTCTGGCCTCGTGCCGCGGAATGGCATGCCCTCTCCAAGGCTATGGACGTCCATTCGAACGAGGCCCACCGGCTATTCTGGTGTTGTGCAATGTCTGCACTGCCCCAGTCCGGAAACGCGAGTCGTAGATTCGCGTCCTGTCGAGGACGGCTCCGCGATACGGCGAAGGCGCGAATGCGTCGCCTGCGGGAGCCGGTTCACGACATTTGAGCGGGCGGAAGAGCAGGCGCTCATAGTCCGAAAGCGCTCGGGCGACCGTGTGCCTTTCGATGGCCGCAAGATCGTTGCCGGCGTGTCGGCCGCCTGCAAAGGCCGGCCGGTGAGCGAGGCGGCGATCGTCGCCCTGGCGGCCGACATCGAGGAGTTGGCCCGCAGCGCTCGGACCGAGCTCACGACCGAGGACGTGGGGCGAGCGGTTCTCGAGCGGCTCCAACAGCAGGACCATGTCGCCTATCTCCGTTTCGCGTCGGTCTACAAGGGCTTCGCAAACGCCGAGGACTTTGCTCGCGAGCTTCGTCTCCTCGAACGAGGCGGCCGCGCCGCAGTCTGAGCCCGCAGTCCTGCGAGCAAAACCGCTCTGCGAGGTCACTCCGACGCTGTATGTGCGCAGAAGTCAACGGAAGGACGCACTGTGTGGTTGTCCCCTGCCTGTCCCCAGGATTCCGCCGGTTATTCACAAGGCTGTACCTCTGGCACTCCACAAGCGGCTGTCCGTAGGTTGTCGCCTTGTCCAAGGCAGGGCTGCTGCGCGGGCGACCGGAATGGTGGTTGACGTCTGCATGTCTGGGTGGGCGGCTCCTGAGGCAGGGGAGCAGAGCTTTCGTGAAGTGAACCCCGTCCTCACCTGGTCGCTCGCGCCGGCGGCTCTTGGACTGCCCACTCTCCGGCACACGCTGCCGTTGACACGGCTGAAATTACGATGGTGTAATGAGACCTGCATCTAGTGGCCCGACGGCCGAGGCCCCCTCCCAGGCACAAGATCTAGTGCCGCTCTCTCGAGGAGGTACTCGGCCGAAATTGGAGAGACACATGGCTATCGCGCCTGAACAGCTCGGCATTGGCATCCGCAGGCACTTCACCGCGGAAGACGCCGGCGCCCACGACCAGGTCGCCTGGGAGCGTCGTGACGCCCGCATCACGAACTTTCGCGATGGCAGCGTGGCGTTCGAGCAGCGCGACGTCGAGTTTCCGGTCGGGTGGTCGCTCAACGCCACGAACATCGTTGCGCAGAAGTACTTCCGCGGGATGCTGGACGCCCCCGAGCGCGAGTCGTCCTTGCGACAGGTGGCCGATCGCGTGGTGGACACCATCTCGGAGTGGGGCCTGCGAGACGGTTATTTCGTCGATGAAGTCGAGGCGAGGACGTTCGCCGAGGAGTTGAAGTATCTCGTCATCTCGCAACGGGCGGCCTTCAACTCGCCGGTGTGGTTCAACATTGGCGTGAAAGGGGTTCCGCAGCAGGCATCGGCCTGCTTCATCCTGGCGGTCGAAGACCGAATGGACTCCATCCTCAACTGGTATGTCGAAGAGGGCACCATCTTCAAGGGTGGCTCGGGCTCGGGAATCAACTTGAGCACGATTCGTTCCTCGGTCGAGCCGTTGAAGGGCGGGGGTACAGCGAGCGGTCCCGTCTCGTTCATGCGCGGTGCTGATGCATCCGCCGGCACCATCAAGAGCGGCGGCAAGACGAGGCGTGCGGCAAAGATGGTGATTCTGAACGCAGACCACCCCGACATCGAGGAGTTCATCTGGTGCAAGGCCGTCGAGGAGCGCAAGGCAAGGGTCTTGCGCGATGCAGGGTTCGACATGGACCTCGATGGTGCAGACAGCCATTCGACGCAGTATCAGAACGCCAACAACTCAGTGCGAGTTACGGACGACTTCATGCAGGCCGTTCTGAACGACAAGGAATGGCACCTTCGTGCGATTACGACCGGTGAGGTTGTAAAGACGCTGCGGGCTCGCGATCTCATGGGTCAGATCGCGCGCGCGGCCTGGGAATGCGCTGACCCCGGCATGCAGTTCGATACGACGATCAATCATTGGCACACCGCGCCTAACGCCGGGCGGATCAATGCGTCGAATCCGTGCAGTGAGTACATGCACCTCGACAACTCGGCGTGCAATCTCGCCAGCTTGAATCTGCTGGCGTTCCTGCAGGACGACGTGTTCGACGTGGAAGGATTCAAGTCTGCGGTGAGCGTCGTGTTCACCGCTCAGGAGATCCTGATCGGGAACGCCGACTACCCGACGGCCCGCATCGCCGATGTCTCACGTCGCTTCCGGCAGCTCGGCCTGGGTTACGCCAATCTCGGTGCGATGTTGATGGCGCTCGGTCTTCCCTACGACTCGCACGAAGGCCGGGCGGTGGCAGCGGCGGTCACCGCCCTCATGACGGGCCACGCCTACAGCACGTCGGCTCGCATCGCCGGGCGAATGGGACCGTTCAGCGGTTTCACCGAGAATCGAGAGCACATGTTGCGGGTGCTGGGGCAGCATCGCGAGGCCGTCGCCCGCATCGACGAAGAGCTCGTGCCGTCGGAACTTCTCTCCGCGGCGCAGTCTTCCTGGGACAATGCATGCGAGCTCGCTGAGCAATTGGGTGTCCGAAACTCACAAGCCTCGGTGTTGGCCCCGACCGGCACCATCGGCCTGATGATGGACTGCGACACCACGGGCGTGGAACCTGACCTGAGCCTGTGCAAGCTGAAGAAGCTCGTTGGCGGCGGCAACATGTCGATCGTCAACCAGACGGTTCCCAGGGCACTGCACAACCTGGGTTACAGCGCCGCTGAGGTCGAGGAGATCGTCACCTACATCGATGAGCACAAGAGCATCCTCGGTGCTCCGCATATTCTCGCAGAGCATGTGCCGGTGTTCGCCTGCTCCATGGGTGACAACGTCATCCACTATCTCGGCCACGTGAAGATGATGGCAGCCGTCCAGCCCTTCATCAGTGGTGCTATCTCGAAGACCGTCAATATGCCGGAGGAGGCGTCCTCGGAGGACGTCGAAGAGCTCTATCTCCAGGCTTGGCAGCTAGGGGTCAAGGCGGTTGCCATCTATCGCGACAACTGCAAAGTCGCCCAGCCGCTCTCCACGGCCAAGAAAGTGTCCATCGACGTGTCGCCGTCCGGCGAGATCACCGCGCTTCCGCCGACGATCGTCGAGAAGATCGTCGAGAAGATCCGGTACGAGCCCATACGTCAGAAGCTTCCGCGCAAGCGCATGTCGCGGACGTTCGACTTCAGGGTTGCCGACTGCAAGGGCTTCGTGACGGTTGCCGAGTACGAAGACGGCCGCCCGGGCGAGATCTTCATACAGGTCTCCAAGCAGGGTTCGACCTTGGCCGGCATCATGGATGCGTTCGCCATTTCTGTCAGCTACGGCCTGCAATACGGTGTGCCGTTGCGTGCCTTTGTCGAAACGTTCACCGGTATGCGGTTCGAGCCAGCCGGCATCACCGACGACCCGGAGATCCGTATCGCCACCAGCCTCGTGGACTATCTGTTCCGTCGCTTGGCGGTCGAGTATCTGTCCTACGGCGAGCGCGCCGAACTGGGAATCTTCACCACTGGCGAGCGCACGCAACAGACGCTTCCTGGGGTGGAGGAAACTGCGGTTGAGACCCGGCAGGGGCACGACATTCCTGCGGATCCACCGTCGGTGCCCTCGGTGACACAGCTTCAGGCTGAACTCGAGCGTGCGGCCCGCCACGGCCGAGCAACTCAGACCGACGCTCCGATCTGTATGCAATGCGGAGTCCACATGCAGCGAGCGGGCAGCTGTCACGCCTGCCCGAGCTGTGGCACCACCAGCGGCTGCAGCTGAGTCTCGCCGCCAGAACA
>JAXDQG010000445.1:0-8797 GCA_034667945.1 Acidimicrobiia bacterium
CAGAAAGTTCCTTGGGGATGTATTGGACGGCGAGGGCCATGGCCACCGTCGCCAACAGCAGCAGGGTCACGGTGTTGGGCTGGGTCCATCCGGTGAGCAGGCGCGCCAGGACGTCGCCGGCGTTCCCCAAGGATGTCGCCCGGAAGAAGACCCAGCCCAGGCAGATGAAGTGGAAGGTGTACAGCCGGCCGATCCACTGCCGGCGGATCAAATCGGGGGAGTCGGCGAGGGCCACGGCCGTGGCCGCCTCGCCGGAGACCACCGGCTGCAGCTCCGGCCGCCGCTCCCAGACCCGCCGCTCGACCAGCAGGCCGACGCCCTGCAACGCACCCCAGAGCACGAAGGTCCACGCCGCGCCGTGCCACAGCCCGCCGAGCAGCATGGTGAGGAAGAGGTTGCGGTCGCGTCGGGACGGTCCGCCCCGGTTACCTCCCAGGCCGATGTACAGGTAGTCCCGCAGCCAGCGCGACAGCGTCATGTGCCAGCGGCGCCAGAAGTCCTGGATCGACACGGCGCTGTAGGGACGGTCGAAGTTCTGGGGGAACTCGAAGCCCAACAGAAGTGCGATGCCAATGGCCATGTCGGTGTAGCCGGAGAAGTCGGCATAGATCTGGATGGCGTAGCCGTAGATCCCGAACAGGACATCGAGCGAAGAATGGCGGCCGGGGTTTGCGAACACCGGGTCGACGATGTTGGTGGACAGATACGACGAGATCACGACCTTCTTGAACAGGCCGGCGCCGATGAGGCAGGCCGCTCGGGTCAGGTCGACCCGACGCCGCCGGGCCACACCGGCGAGCTGCGGGAGGAACTCCGAGGCCCGCACGATCGGGCCGGCCACGAGATGCGGGAAGAAGGACAGGTAGACGGCAAAGTCGAGCAGATGCACGGGTCGGAGCTGACCCCGGCGGACGTCGAGCACGTACGACAGCGCCTGGAAGGTGAAGAACGAGATACCGACCGGGAGGATGATGTGCAGCAGCGGTGGGGCCGGGATGCCTATCCGCCCGAGGCTGCCGCGCAGGGACTCGGCGAAGAAGTCGTAGTACTTGAAGGAGCCGAGGACGGCCAGGTTGACGCCGACGGCTGCCGCTGTCAGCCGCCGCTTGGCCTGCTCGCTCGGTGCCCGATGGACGGCGATGGCCAGCACCTGGTTGGCGACCGTGCAACCCGCCAGGAGAAAGACGAACCGCCAGTTCCAGAAGCCGTAGAAGATATAGCTGGCGGCCAGGATGAAGTAGCGCCACGCGAGCGGGCGGCGATGGATCGACCAGTGGACGACCAACACCACCGTGAAGAAGCTGGCGAACGTAAAGGTTGGGAACAGCAACCGGCTGAGCCCCCGGGCGCATTGAGTGCACTTACCCTATTAGGTCGCGGTGCATAAGAGAACGACCACGCACGGTGACTTGGCCCAGAGGATGAGCGTGGTCGGCCGGCTCAGGCGGGGGTGAGACCTTCCTGGCTCCTCCGCCACTGCAGCCAGGCCTCGACGAACTGCTCGACATCGCCATCGAGCACGGCATCGACGCTGGAGGTCTGGTGGCCGCTGCGCTCGTCTTTGACCAGCTGGTAGGGCTGCAACACGTACGAGCGGATCTGCGAGCCCCACTCGACGTTCTTGCGCTCACCCCCCAGGCGGGCCAGTTCTTCCTCACGCGCCCGCCGTTGCACGTCTGCCAGCTTGGCCCGGAGCATCTGCATGGCCCGTTCCTTGTTCTGGTGCTGGCTCCGCTCGTTCTGGCACGACGTCACGATGCCGGTGGGCAGATGGGTGATGCGTACCGCCGAGTCGGTCGTGTTCACGTGCTGTCCGCCGGCACCGGAGGAGCGGTAGACGTCGATGCGGAGATCCTTGTCGTCGATCTCGACGGCGCCGTCGTCCTCGAGCAGGGGCACGACCGACAAGCTGGCGAAGGCCGTCTGACGGCGAGCGTTGTTGTCGAAGGGCGAGATGCGCACCAGTCGGTGTACGCCCCGCTCGGCCTTGAGCTTCCCGTACGCGTACCGACCCCGGACGATGAAGTCGGCGGAGAGGATGCCGGCCTCCTGGCCTTCGGAGACCGCTTCGACCTCCAGCGTGAGCCCTTGACGCTCTGCCCACCGCCGGTACATGCGCAAGAGCATTTCGGCCCAGTCCTGGGCGTCGGTGCCACCCGCTCCGGAGTGGATCTCGCAGACCGCGTCGCTCTCGTCGTGGGGGTCCGTGAACAGCGACCGCAACTCGAGTTGGTCGAGCTTGGCCTCGAGTCGATTGACTGCCTCGACCACCTCCGCCTCGACCGAGTCGTCGCTCTCCTCCATGCCCAACTGCCACAGCGTCTCGGCATCGTCGAGCCGGCGGATGAGATCGTCGAAGGTGTCGAGATCGTCGGCGACGGCGGCGAACTCGGTCTGCACCTTGCGGGCCAGCTCGGCGTCGTCCCAGAGGTCGGGCCGGCCCAGCTCGGTCTCGAGCTGGGGGCGGCGGGCCCGCAGCTCGGGGATGGCGAGGTAGCGCTCGGCGTCCACCAACCGTTGGCGGATCTGGGCGATGTCGTCGGTGAAGTCCTTCATCTGAGGCGGAACGCTCTCGTCGTCACAGTGAGGCCGGTGGCGTTGACCAGGGCCTCGAACGGTCGTGGGGTGGGTGGTGGGGCTCGGTGCGGCCGGTGCTCAGTTGTTGGTCGTCGACCCGGCGGGCGTGCGCCCGTGGCAGAGCTTGAACTTCTTGCCGCTGCCACAGGGGCAGGGATCGTTGCGGCCGACCCGCTCGGACTCGGTGCGAACCACCGGGGTCTGCTGCTGCGGTACCCGACTCTCGCCGGCAAGGCGCTCGGCCGTGCGCACGGCGCGCCCGGTATCGCCGGTGGCACCGCCATCGGCCGCGGGCATCTCGCTGGGGCTGAGCGGCTCCAGATTGTCCGACGAGGTATAGGCAACGTTGGTCACCTTGGCCGGCTCCGGCTCGGGAGGCGCCTCCATCGTCACTTCAGCGTGCATGACGTAACGGACGAAGTCCTGCGCCACCGACTTCATCATCTGCGAGAACATGTCGTAGCCCTCGCGCTGCCACTCGGTGAGCGGGTCGCGCTGACCCATCGCCCGTAGGCCGATGCCCTCCCGCAGGTAGTCCATCTCGTAGAGGTGCTCGCGCCAGTGCTGGTCGAGGATGTTCAGCATGATCGTCCGCTCGAGCTCGCGCATGAGCTCGGCACCGAGGTCTTGCTCGCGCTGCTCGTAGTAGGCGGTGGCCTCGCCCATCATCCGGTCGTACAGCTCGTCGGTGAGGTGGAGCTCCGCCAGGTCTTCGATCTGCAGGCGGGAGGGGTAATAGGTGCCGATCTCGGTCAGGAGGCCGGGCAGGTCCCACTCGTCGGTGGCGTTCGAGGCACACGAAACCTCGATGGCCGCATCGATAGCCTCCGCCAGGGCCTCGAGGGCGTCATCGCGGAGGTTGGCTGCGTCGAGGATCTGGTTGCGCTTGGCGTAGACCACCTTGCGCTGCTCGTTCATCACCTCGTCGTACTTGAGGACGTTCTTGCGGATCTCGGCGTTGCGTTGCTCGACCGTGGTCTGAGCCCGCTCGACGGCCTTGGTGACCATCTTCGACTCGATGGGCACGTCGTCGGGGAAGGCGGCGGACATGACCCGCTCCATGAGCCCCGTGGCGAACAGCCGCATGAGCTCGTCCTCCAGCGAGATGTAGAAGCGGCTCTCGCCGGGGTCACCCTGGCGGCCCGAGCGGCCGCGCAGCTGGTTGTCGATGCGGCGGGACTCGTGGCGCTCGGTGCCGACCACGTAGAGACCGCCGAGCTCACGGACCTTGTCGCCCTCTTCCTTGCACTCGGGCTCGTAGTTCAGGCGAAGCTGGTCGAAACGGTCGCGATGGGCACGCGCCTCGGCCAACTGGGCGGCCAGCGCCTCGAGCTGCTCGTCGGTGGCGCCGACGCCCTTGACCGACGCGCTGAGGCCATCGAGCTCGATGACCCGTCGCCGAATCTCGTCGACCGTGGCCGCCGAAACGCCCTCGGCTCGCATGTCCCGTAGGGCCAGGAGCTCGGGATTGCCGCCGAGCAGGATGTCGACCCCGCGCCCGGCCATGTTGGTGGCCACGGTGACCGCCCCGAGCCGCCCGGCCTGGGCGATGATCTCGGACTCTCGGGCGTGGTACTTGGCGTTGAGCACCTCGTGGCGTACGCCGCGCTTCGTGAGGTACTGCGAGAGCCGCTCCGAGTGCTCGACCGATGCGGTACCGGCCAGCACCGGCTGGCCGACCTCGTAGCGGGCCACGATGTCGTCGACAACTGCTTCGAACTTGGCCACCTCGGCCTTGTAGATGAGGTCGTTGTTGTCGTTGCGGACCATCGGCCGGTTGGTGGGAACCGGCACGACCTGCAGCCCGTAGGTGCTGGCCAGCTCGGAAGCCTCGGTCTGGGCGGTGCCCGTCATGCCCGAGAGCTTTTCGTACATGCGGAAGTAGTTCTGGAGCGTGACCGTGGCGAGCGTCTGGTTCTCTTCCTTGACGGCCACCCCTTCTTTGGCTTCCACCGCCTGGTGGATGCCCTCCGACCAACGGCGACCCTCGAGGGTGCGGCCGGTGAACTCGTCGACGATCTTCACCTCGCCGTGCTCGACGATGTAGTCCTTGTCGCGGTGGAACAGCTCCTTGGCCTTGAGCGCCACGTAGAGCTGATGCACCAGGTTGGTCTGGACCACGTCGTAGAGGTTCTCGACGCCGAGCTCCGCCTCGACCTTCTCGATGCCGGCGTCGGTGACCGCGATCTGACGCTTCTCTTCGTCGACCTCGTAGTCTTCGCCCACCCTGAGACGGCGGACGATCTGTGCGAAGCGCAGGTACAGCGGCGCCGCGTCGGACACGCGACCCGAGATGATCAGCGGTGTGCGAGCCTCGTCGATCAGGATGGAATCGATCTCGTCGACGATGCAATAGACGTGACCGCGCTGCACCTGATCGGCGCGGGTCATGGCCATGTTGTCGCGCAGGTAGTCGAAACCGAACTCGTTGTTGGTGCCGTAGGTGATGTCGGCGCCGTACTGCTGGCGTTTGTAGCTGGGATCGTCGAAGCCGGGCACGATGAGGCCGACGCTGAGACCGAGCCAGTTGTGGATCTGGCCCATCCATTCCGCGTCGCGCCGGGCCAGGTACTCGTTGACGGTGACGAGGTGAACGCCTCGACCTGACAGACCATTGAGATAGGCGGGCAGGGTGGACACGAGCGTCTTGCCCTCGCCCGTGCGCATCTCGGCGACCCAGCCGAAATGCAGGGCGGCACCACCCATCAGCTGCACGTCGTAATGGCGCTGGCCGATGACCCGGCGGGAGGCCTCCCGCACGACCGCGAACGCCTCGATGAGAAGGTCGTCGAGCGACTCGCCCCGGTCGAACCGCTCCCGGAGCTCGACAGTGCGGTGCTTCAGGGCGTCGTCGTCGAGACGCTCGGTCTCCGCCTCCAACGCGTTGATATCTGGCACGAGGCTCTGGAGAGACCGGAGCATCTTGCCTTCGCCCGTCCGGAGGATGCGATCGAAAATGCCCATGCGGGCGCCCAGTCTACCGGTAGGACTGCGGCCGGCCCCAGCCCCTCACGAGGGGCGAGACGGTCCTGCAAGGGGACGAAAGACCCGCCAGCGGCCGCGCAAGGTGCCCCTTCAGACCTGCTCTATGAGACCAAAGCCGCCCTCGTGCCGGCGATAGAGCACCGTGGCGCGACCCGTTTCCGAGTTGGTGAAGAGAAAGAAGGCGTGGTCGAGCAGCTCGAGCTGGAGCACTGCGTCGTCGACCGACATCGGTGACATGGCAAAGGACTTCTTCTTGACGATGGCCGTGCCGTTGCGGGCGATGTAAGCATCGTCGGCCATGGACGGGCGGCCGTCGTCGTCGCCCGCAGCGAGCCGGTCGACGGAAACCAGCACAGGGCGTCGAGCCGTGACGCCGCCCTTGGCCTTGAGCCGGGTCTTGAGCCGGTGAAGCTGGTGCTCGAGCTTCTCGACCGCCTGGTCGATGGCGGCGAAGCCGTCCGGCGCGGCGACCTTGCAGCGGATGTAATGGCCGTGGCCGGCCATGGTCACCTCGCAGACTTCACGGTCGGCGATGCGACGGTTCCGCTCCTCGGAGAAATGCACTTCGGCCCGGTCCATCCCTTCGAGGAACCGTTCGAGGCGGCCGATCTTCTCCACTGCTGAGGCCCGCAGGGCTTCAGACACCTCGGTGTGGCGGCTGCTCACGCTCACTCGCATAGATCTTCAGCTCCCTCTCAAGTCGGATAGGGCGGAGCGGCTGCGGCATCCCTGCGTCAGCAGGCCAGGAGCGGCCGCGAGGCCCTATCCGCGCAGCTGGCTTGGTCATGGTTCCCTGCGCCGGCCAGCCAATGCTACGGCGAGGCCCCGGAGGACTGTCCAGGGTTCCGTTCAGTCGCGGAGAGAGGTACGAACGTATCGCCCTCCACGCCCAGCACATCGATCCTCCACGCCCAGCACATCGCAACGATCCGGGAGTTGCTGTTCGCACGCAGGCCTACGGTGTGGCTGCCGCGGTGAGGCCATGAACACGGGCCGCGCCTGAACGGCGAAGGGCCAGCCCGGCGGCTCGGAGGGTGGCCCCGGTGGTGAGGACGTCGTCGACGAGCAGGACCGTGAGCCCCGAGAGATCTGCCGTCGGCTCGAACGTCGGGTTGGCCAGCCGCGCGGCGCGGTCGAGCCCGGTTTGGGCAAGGAGTGGGCCGGAGCGGCGGAGCGTGGCCCGCAGCGGGAGACGGAGCCGGGCGGCCAGCGCCTTGGCCAGCACGCGGGCCTGGTCGTAGCCGCGCTGACGCCGGCGGGCCGGCGCAGTGGGCGCCCAGGTGACCACATGGACGTCTGGTGGGGCGAGGGTGGCCAGACCCTCACCCAACCAACCCACCGCCGAGCGATGATTGCCGTACTTCAGACCGGCCACCAGCGCACGCACCGGGCCGTCATAGACCAGCAGCGACCGGCAGCTGTGCAGACCCGCAAGCTCGACGCCAGCCGGCGGCGCCCGCTGCAACAGCGCGACGCAACCGGGGCACAACGCCCAACCCGGCCGGCGGCATCCACCGCACTGCAACGGCAAGAGAAATCCCACGCCCGGAACCCTACGAACGCGGTGTGACATTCAAGCCGGGCGGCTGGCTGCCATCCCCCGCTCCGCTCAGCGCCGCTCGACGCCGTCTTGCGTGATGTAGGCGGTGACCAGCTCGGCCGGCGTCACGTCGAAGGCCCGGTTCTCAGCTGCCACCCCCTTCGGAGCGATCGACACACCGCCCAGGGTCGTCACCTCGTCCGGACTGCGTCGCTCGATCTGGATGGAGCGGCCGTCGGGTGTCGCCGGGTCGAAGGTCGAGCGGGGCGCGGCCACGTAGAACGGAATGCCGTGGTAGCGGGCCAGAACAGCCAGCCCATAGGTGCCGATCTTGTTGGCCACGTCGCCATTGGCGACGATACGGTCAGCGCCCACCACCACCAGGTCGACGTCCCCGGACGCCATCAACGAAGCCGCCATGACATCCGGCACAAGGGTGCAGGGCACACCCAAGCGCTGCAGCTCCCAGGCGGTGAGCCGGGCACCCTGGAGCACGGGACGGGTCTCGTCCACCCAGACGTGGACCGGATTGCCCGCTTCGTGCGCTGCCCGGATCACGCCCACCGCCGTGCCGTAGCCCACCGTGGCGAGGCCGCCGGCGTTGCAGTGGGTCAGGATGTTGGCGCCCACCGGCACCAGATCGGCGCCATGGCGACCGATGGCTCTGTTGTCGGCGACGTCCTCGGCCGCGATGGTGATGGCTTCGGCGACGGGGTCCGCGGAGGCCAGCACGCGGTCGATGGCCCAGGCCAGGTTGACCGCGGTGGGGCGGGTGGCCCGCAGCTCCGCTCCCGCGGCAACCGGGTCTTCACCTCGGACGACCGCCAAGGCCACCCCGAAGGCGCCGGCGGCGCCAATGGCGGGTGCGCCCCGCACGAGGAGGTCGCTGATCGCCCGGGCCACCTGGTCGACGGTGTCCAACTCGACCTGCACCAGCTCTCCCGGCAGCAGTCGCTGGTCGATCATGCGGACACGGTCACCCAACCACTCCACCGGGGCGGGCAACCGATCGTCCTGGGGACGGCGGGACATCGTGCCAGCTGAGGAGTCCCGCTCCGTCGTTGGGCCACCGGTCACGGCGTCCGAGCGTACCCGCCGGCGCCGGGCCGAAGAGACGGCCCGGTGTTCGCCGGCGCCAAAACACCCATCCAGGCCCCTGACGATCCTCGGTGCCGCTGAACAGCAGAAATGCCGCGGCCGAGGCGGAACTGCGCTGTTCCCGACGCGTTCCGTGATGGACGGCTGATACGGACCTCACAAACTCGTCATCCGCTTCCGAGCTGGTAACGTCGCCCTCCACACCGCTGGGGGTGCCAAGAGGCTGAGAGTCCCGAACGGGGCGACCCCAGGAACCTGATCTCGGTAATTCGAGCGGAGGGAAGCGGGGACGAGATGATCGTCGAGATCCAATGCCTGCCTCAGCCACCCGGTACGGCAGAAAGCCGCTGGGCACACGTCGAGGCAGCCATCGCAGAGGTGCAGTCGTCCGGCCTGCGCTACGAGGTGGGCCCGCTCGGCACCTCCATCGAGGGTGAGCCGGATGCGGTCTGGGCGCTGTTGCGCAGGGTCCACGAGGCCTGCCTGACCTCGGGCGCAGATGGCGTGGTCAGCGTCATCAAGGTCGAGCAGAGCCGCCGTTCTGACGAGCAGCCGACCATCGGCGATCTCGTGGACAAGTTCCGTTGAGTCTCATGC
>JAXDQG010000446.1:0-3605 GCA_034667945.1 Acidimicrobiia bacterium
AGCAGGGCCAGGGCGGCGTGATCGTGTTCGTATCGCCGGACGCCGGCTGGAAGTACCTGTCCACTGGCGCGTATACCGATCCGCTGGACGACGTGGTCGAACGGGCCGACAAGCTGTCGTTCTGGTAACTGGCGGCCCCCGATCGGGGCTGTGCGTCGTCGGGGGCAGCTCAGCCGATACGGTGAGCGGTGATGGACGACCGGCCAATCGGCATGTTCGACTCCGGCTTCGGGGGCCTGACGGTCGCCCGGGCGCTGATCGACCTGCTACCGGCCGAGCATCTCGTCTACTTCGGCGACACCGGCCGCTACCCCTATGGGCCGCGATCGCAGGACGAGGTGGCGGTATTTGCCCACCAGATCACGCGGCTGCTCGTGGAGGAGCACGGGGTGAAGCTGGTGGTGGTGGCGTGCAACACGGCCGCGGCGGCCGGCCTCGACGCGCTGGCCGAGTGGTGTCCGGTACCGGTGATCGGTGTCATCGAGCCGGGTGTGCGCGCCCTGGCGCAGGCCACCCGAAGTGGTCGGGTCGGGGTCATCGGCACGGTCGGCACGGTGCGTTCGGGTGCCTATCAGCGGGCGGTCGCTGCCACCGGGCGGTCGGTCGAGCTCACGTGTGCGGCCTGTCCCGGCTTCGTCGAGTTCGTGGAGCGGGGTCAGACCGGCGGCGACGAGGTGATGGTGCTGGCCGAGCGCTTGCTGGCCCCTGTCGTGGAAGCCAAGGTCGACACGCTGCTCCTGGGCTGCACGCACTACCCGTATCTGGGCCGGGTCATCGGCGACGTCATGGGCCGCGATGTCGTGCTGGTGTCATCGGCCGACGAGACCGCCTTCGACGTGCGTCGCCGGCTGCTGGCTGGTGAAGGTGCGTCGTGTCGTGCGCCCGGTTCGGGCCCGGGCTGGCACCGCTTTCTTTCGTCTGGGGACGTGGCGTGGTTCCGAGACCTGGGCTCGCGCCTGTTGGGCCCCGAGCTGGCCGCAGCCGAGCCTCACCTCTGGCTGTAGGGAAGTTGTGAGGGGGAAACTCGCGCGCGAGGTCGTTCACGTTGTCGAGCCGGGGCTGAGTCAGTGCCGCTGGTCGTCGGTTCCCCGATCGGGCTGACGTTCAGCGCTGCGGTCGGCGCGCAGGTTGAAGACCTCTCCCGGCGGTCGCGCGTCGTGGGGTCCGGCTCCGCTGGCGGAACGGCCCGGCCTCGAGCGTGGGAAGCGCCGGCGAAGATCGAACCAGGTCGCCTGGGCACGGGCCGCGAGCGACGCCAGATCGCGAGCTGCGGTGCTGCCGGGCGGTTGCGGCTGTTCGGGAAGACGGCTGACCGCATCGCCCAGACCGACGGCCAATACCCCGATGAGGCCGGTGGCGTCCTCGGGCGCGACCCGGGTTGCAGCCACGCACACGTCGTCCCGCCAGTGGCTGACAACGAACTGGCCGGCTGTCGCATGCCAGGTGATGCGGAGATGATGGCCGTTGCCGCGCGCGTCGTCGACGATCACACGGCGCGCCCCAAGTGCCTCGGCCATGCGCGGGATTGTCTCCACAGCTGATGTGGGTGTCCAGAGGCGATCCAATGAAGACGTTGTTCGGTTTGTGCGCGCGCTGCCGCGCTCGGCCCTGCTCGGCCGCTCCGGGTCACCGGTGGAATGCCGCCAGCGTTCGCCGAGCGCCGGCTTGCAAGAAACCGACGTCCATCCCAGCCATCACGAACCGGTAGCCCCGTTCCACCATGCCGGGCACGTCATCGGGGCGCCCGGCACCGCCGCCCAGGTGGACCGGACTGGGTCCGACCACCTCCTCGAAGCGCTGAACTGCTGTCTGGAGGTCGGGGTCGTCCGGGGGCAGCGGCCCGCGGCCGAATGAGTACGCCAGGTCGAACGGCGCGACGGCGGCCACGTCGAGGCCCGGGACGGCCACGATCTCCTCGAGGTTCTCGATGGCCCGCCGATGCTCGATCAGCGCGATGCACAGCACCTCGTCGTCGGCCCGACGGCCGTATTCGGCCAGCGAGGTACCCCACCTGGGCGCTGCGTAGATCGGTCCGAAACCTCGCTGTCCCCTCGGTGGATAGCGCACGGCACCCACGGCCTTGGCGGCTTCGTCGGCCGTGGTCACCATGGGGAAGACGATGCCCATGGCGCCGGCGTCGAGTGCCGGTTTCGCCAACCAGGCCTCGTTCCAGGGAACTCGGACCAGTGGCACGCAACCGGTGCCGGCCGTGCTTGCGATCATGGCCTGTGCCGAAGCTCCTATGTCAAGTGGGGGTTGTGGCGGGTGGGTTGGGTTTGGGGTGGAGGTCGTTGATCATGTGGCGGTGGATGGTGTTGGAGAGGTGGCGTTTGAGGATGCGGAGGGCTTCGGGTTTGGTGTGGCCGCGGGCGCGGGCGTTGTCGTAGAGGGTGCGGGCTGGGGGGTGGCAGCGGAGTTGGGTGATGGCCATGGTGTAGATGACGGCGTTGAGGCGCCGGTTGCCGCCTCGGTCGAGCCGCCAGCGGGTGGGTTTGCCGCCGTCGCCGGTGGCGGCGGGGATGGGGGCGGTGCCGTTGAAGCGGGCGAAGCTCTGGGGGCTGAAGCGGCGGGGGTCGCCGGTCTCGACCAGGATGGCGGCCGCGGAGCGGGCGGCGATGCCGCGCAGGTCGGTCAGGGTGGACCCGGCGGCGGTGAGTTCGCCTTGGAGGCGTTTGGCGTAGTCCCGGTCTCGTCGATCGAGGGCGGTGATGCGTTCGGTGTAGTCGTCGAGGATCTCGAGGCGGGTGCGTGTCGCCGCCTTGAACTGGGCGTCGCCGGCGCGGTCTCGGCGGGCTAACGCCCGCAGCCGGGGCCGCACCGCTGAGCCGTCGCCGAGCGGTTCGGTGAGCGCGTCGGGCAGATCGTTGAGTAAGGCCTCGGCCTCATTGAGCAGGTGTTGGCGGTCCTGCAGCAGCGATTGGCGGGCCCGGTGCAGCACCCGCAGCAGGTCGTGGCCCTCATCCAGGCCCCCTTCGCCGTCGGGGCGGCGTTTGAACGCCGCGGGCAGATCGGGATGAGCCAGCGTCTCCCGGGCGATGCGTTCGGCGTCCAGACGGTCGCTTTTCCCTCGGCCCCGGCGGTCGCTGCGCCCGGTGCGGTTGGGGCACACCTCTCGCACTTGCGCGCCCCGCGCCACCAAGAACAACGCGACGTGCCGGCCCCAGCTGGCTGCCCCTTCCACCCCCCAGCGGACCACATCACCGTGGGCGGCGGCCCAGGCCCACAACGCCTCATTCCCCCGCTGGGTGCGAGGGAAATGGGCGCCCGCCACGCCGCCACCCGCCTGGTCCACCGCATACGCCGCCACGGTCCGTTTCGCCGGGTCCACCCCCACGAACAACGACCGGGCCGCGGTCATGGCCTCGCTCACGTCACACCCTCCTCACTAGGTTGGGTGGGACCAGTCGACATATCCCCATCGACCCACCAGGGGCGACGCTCCTATCAAGTCAAACCGGTCCCGGGAACCGAACCGAGGGCGACACTTCGACGCAAAGACACCAGGCAAGGGTCAGATTCGACAAGAGTCAACCCTCGGTTCGGACCCGACCGTACGGGACCGTCATCCCGCACCGGCCGACCCCAAGCACAACATGGGGATTCGA
>JAXDQG010000447.1:0-3578 GCA_034667945.1 Acidimicrobiia bacterium
ATGCCGCCTCGGTGACCTTCAGCCGCGAGCCGGGCTGGACGTCCGGGTACTACGGCTCGCGCGCCAACCCTGCCGGCGCCCGCCGCACGATGGGCCACTCGCGGGGGATCACCTGGTTGGGGCCATAGATGTACGGATAGCGGAAATGCGTGGCGTCGGGATGCAACTCGAAGGTCTGCTGCTCGCTCTCCCATATGCGACGCACCTTCTGCGCGGCCTGGTCGGCCGTCCCCGCATCTTCCTCACGGGACAGGATGCGCATGCCGGTCGGGAAGCACTCGGTGCTGTCGGTGAACCCCCGATACACCGGGACGCCGCCGATGGAGAACAGCCGCGGCGTGCGCCCCACCAGCACCTGCGTGATCATGCGCAGCCGGCCGTACATGGCGAACACGACGTCGAATGTCCGTTCCCCCAGGCCCTCTCGAAACGACCCCTCGTCGAAGGGATCACAGTGGATGTGGGGCACCATCGTCTGGGGCGGCAGCGTGTCGACCTCGTGGCGGCCCGTGTGCAGGATCGTCACCTGATGGCCCCGCTCCACCAGCCCGTTCACGATCAGCGGCCCACTGGGGCCGGTCCCCCCGATCACCAAGATGTTCATCGGTGCGGACCCTAGTTGGCCGGCGCGCAGCCCGCCGCGCCCGGTCGCTCCCGCCCCGCTCGCCGGGGGCCGTGGGCACCGAGTCCCGAAAATCCACCCGAGCCGTCAGCGGCGAAGAACGGAAAGCCGTCGTTGGTTTCTCGACGGTCGGATACGGTGACGGTCAGCGCGGCTCGAGCAACCCGACCGGGCGCGCTCGTGGAGGAGGGGGCGTCGGATGGCGCAGATCAAGCAAGTCGGACACGTGGTTCTCGGCGTACGGGATCCTCAAAAATCGATCAACTTCTATACCGAGACCCTCGGTATGGAGCTGGTGAAATTCCTTGAGGACATGCAGATGGCGTTCTTCTCGTTTGGAGAGCGCGATCACGACCTGGCCGTGATCAAGGTGCCCGATGATGCGCCCGTCGGGAGTGCGGGTCTGGCGCATACGGCATTTGAGATCAACGGTGGCGAAGACGTGCTTCGCGAGTTGTATGACGGGCTCAAGGCAAAGGGCGTGACGGCCGAGATGACTGCCGACCACGTGCTCACGAAGAGCTTCTATTTCCTCGATCCGGATGGCAACAGAATCGAGCTGTTCACTCAGTCGATTCCTGCCGCCGAGGGGAAGTCCTACCTCGCCAATGTCAACGCGATGGACGACGTGATGCGGCCGCTCGACCTCGAGGCCGCTGCCACCTGATCATTGGACAGTGAGGCGATGGAGGGCCCGCATGGTCGGGCCCTTTGTCGTGTCCGACGCAACGGCGGCCGCCACCGCGCGGGACATGCCGGCACCGCCCGAGCGATCAGGACTGGCTGCCCCGCTCGAGCAGGCCGTGCAGCGATGCGACCGTGTCGGTGTAGTCGTGGAGCGACGGGGACAACGAGGCCGAGATGCTCAAGCCGTTGAGCAGGGTGACCAGCGCCCGGGCCAGGCTTCGCTCCGCTCGGGGTGTGGCTCGCAGCTCGGCTGGGGCGAGGGCGGCGAAGCGGTCGAAGAAGCGGCGCAGCGTCCGGAGCGTCGGCTGCAGCTGGGCGCGGAGATCGGGATTGCGCTGCGTATCGATGACCACTGATAGGAACATGGGGGAGAGCAGGGGCTGCTCCCTACGCATCACGACGGCCAGTTCCATCAGCCCGTCGATTGCTTCGGCGAAGGAGCTGGCTCGGGCCAGCATCTCCTCGTGGCGGTCCAGCACCGCCTGATACACCTGCTCGGCGACGGCGACATAGAGACCGGCTTTGGTCCCGAAGTGGTGGTACAGCGCCGGAGCGGTGACGCCCGCCGCGGCCACCAGGTCCTCGACCGTGGTGGCTGCGAAGCCACTTCGAGAGAAGAGCTCCAGCCCTGCGGCGAGCAGGCGGTCACGCCCGGATTCGGTACCCGCGGATGGGCGCCCGCGCGGCCGGCGCTGCATCTGGCTCGGCTCAGACACGGCCGTGTCGATTCGGAACCGCCATAACGGGCCGATCGTATTCCTCCAGCGTGCGCCGCTGCGGTCCTGCTGGTCGGCGGAAGACCGGCACCGAGCTTCTCCGCGATGGGATGCTGGCGTGGACCCCAACCGGGAACTGAACGGAGCGGACCCGATGTCGATCAGCGTGGGCGGGACACGAAGCGCTGCCGGGCAGCTCGCCGGCGCCCTCGAGCCGGTCGCCGGCCAGGTCCACTTCTCACCCGAGTGCAACGTCGAGTACGAGAAGCTGGGCTTCGATCCGAGCCCCGGCATGGTGGGTCGCACGCAGGTTCCCGATCGTGCCGCGTACCTCACCAGCCGCGGATCGGGCCTCGGTCAGGTACCGGGCGAGGTCGTGGCAGCCGCCTTCGGCGTCTTCAACCCCGACACCGTCATCCCGGCCGTGACGCATGGATGGACGCTCACCGACGCAGTGACCATCCGGGAGGCCCGGGAACGCGGGGCCGTGGCGCAGCTGCGGCGCATCCTGGGCGACACCAAGGCTCAATACGGCCGAGCGGCGGACCTGATCCTCCGGGCGATGGAGCCGCTCCGCCTCGAAGGAAAGCCGCTTTTCGCCGGCCGCCGGTCGCTGCCGCTTCCCGAAGAGCCGCTGCACCGGATGTGGCGGGCAGCGGACACATTGCGCGAATACCGTGGCGACAGCCACATCCTGGCCTGGGTCGGCGCCGGCCTGGACCCGGTGGAGGTCGGGCTGCTCGGCGACGTGTTCTGGGGACTTCCCCTCGGGGCACACACCGGGGGACGCGGCTGGACGCCCGAGCAGCTCGCCGAGGGCGCCGAACGGCTCCGCTCGCGCGGCCTGCTCAACGCCGACGACTCGCTGACCCCGGCGGGGTTCGACCTCCGAGCCGGGATCGAGGCCGACACCGACCGACACGTGGCGCCGGCGTTGGCGGTTCTGGGGGACGACCTTACGGAGCTGGTCGCCCTGCTCAACCCGTGGGGGGAGCAGATCAAGGCCGCAGGCGGTTATCTCACCCCCGAAGTGCGGTTTACCTGGCAGGGGTGAACTGCGGGAGCACCTCGTCAGCCAGGATCTGCTGCGTCTCCGCCGATGTCGCTACGACGATGAAGTAGCCGACGCCATCGCCCGCACGATCGTGCAGCTCTTGTACCGCCTCCTCGGGCGTGCCGATCAGCGCCAACGGCGACCGCCGGGCGCTGTCGAGATCGGCGAAGCCCATCCGCTTCGCCAACCGTGCGAACACCGGATGATCGGGGTCTGCTGAGAGGTTCGCCAGCACGAAGCCGCTGATCTCGATGGACGCCGGGTCGCGGTCGGCCTCCTCCGCCAGCTGACGCAGCTTGGTGATGCGCCGCAGCACGTTGGCCCGGTCGAAACGCACAGTGGCGTCGGGATCCTTGATGAAGTCCTTGCCGTGAGCGGTGGGCGGGATCATGTTCACGATGTCCGCGTGCTGGGCGGCGACCCGTAGGAGGTGGTTGCTCGAACCACCGAGCATGATGGGTGGATGCGGTTGCTGTACCGGCCGTGGCTGGCTCGACGC
>JAXDQG010000448.1:0-6989 GCA_034667945.1 Acidimicrobiia bacterium
TAACGCTGTGGGTCCTGCACGAAGTAGATGCAGGCGGCGTCGACGTGGTTGTAGGCGGTGGCGACATCCGGATAGTCGCGTGCAACCTCGTTGAACGTCCGCTCCCAGAGATCGCCGGAGAACGTGAGCACATTTGTCTTGTGCACGAGCGTGAGGTGCTTGCGGCGGCGGCTCGCCAGATCGAAGGCATAACGGATGGCCCGCTCGGCTCCCATCCGGGTGTTGACCGAGCCCTGGGTGGCGATTTCGTGCGGAGTTCCCTTGCGGAGGAACCCGCCTTCGCCGGCGTAGGTGCCTTCCGTGTTTTCACGGATCACGACGAAGTCGATGTCCTTGGCGCGATCGATGAACGGCCGCCGATTGATGTAAAGGTCGAGCTCGAAGCGCATCTTCAGAAGGAGCCCTCGTTCGATGAGCCCAGGGGGCACGGCCGGCGTGCCCACGGCACCAAGGAAGAGCGCGTCCAGTGAACGCCACTCCTCGAGGGTCTCGTCGCTGAGGATCGTGCCGTCCTTCAGATAGCGACTGCCACCGAGGTCGTAATCGACCGTGTCGAGCTCTACCCCGGTGGCGGCAATCACTTTGAGACCCTCGGCGACGACTTCCGGCCCGATCCCGTCGCCGCCGATGATTCCCACTCGATGTCTGGCCACTCGATGCTCGGTCACCACGGTTCCCTCGATGCGTTGGATTCTGGCCCCGACAAACAGAAAACCGCCCACCGAAGTGGACGGTCCGAATGCGCACGCCGGTCTGTATGGCGTGCGCTACGAAATGGCTACGAAGCCTGATTGCCGCGGGGACATCGCTTGCAAGTCTGCCTTGCGGGCCGCTGGACCGTCAACTGCACAAGTGATCGTGCCCTATCGGTCTCGCCGCGAAGCCGCGTCGGCGTCGTCGAGGCCGTGGGCGACCGACCGGCGCAACCACGCACCGTAGGAGCCGCTCTCGCCCGGGCCGAGCGAGACCTCCTCTGGCCATGTGGGGAAGGCGACGGTGATTGCCTCCCGGAGCAACGTCTGGAGTGTGGCGGGACGTACTGGGCCACGGGCCTGAGCGGCCACACTCCACGCCACACGATCGCGGGCGCTGATCTCGGTGATCTCGATGCTCGTAGAGGTCCGTGGGACCAGGCCCGCCGTTCGCAGCCGGATGCGCTGCTTCTGCACGAACACCCACTCAGGGCTGGGATGGAGGTCGTCTGCCTCAGGCAGGGGGGCCGGGGCGGCATCGACCCGGGACTTCTGCCACAGCTCCGCGAGACCGACGAGCTGCGGCGTCACCCGCACCAGGCCGAGGCGCCCCTGCAGCTGCTTGCACTCCACCCTGCGGGCCCGGATCCGCCCCGTACGTCGATTGACGACCGCGCGCACCTTCACGGTCGAGCACTCGAGGTCGCCAGCGAGCCAATAGGCATCGACACGGGACCTTGGCGCCCGGTCCCCAGCCACGCCGGTGATCCAGTTGACGACTTCCACCGGGACCTGGCCATCACGCACCCAGCGCAATTCGAGGCTCAGGGCGTTACACACGAAGTCACACATGCCCGGAGATGTGGCATCACATCCGTAGATAATGAAGGCAGCGTAGACGGCCGGCTCTGCCGACGGGCGCCGTCCGGCTCCGCAAGGCGCGAGGAAGACGTGCTAGGTAGAAAGGCGGTGTCTTCCCCGCTGCTCATGGTCAGGCATGCCGTTGCCGTCGACCGCGGCTCATGGCAGGGTGACGATGCCCTGCGGCCCCTCACCGCCGAGGGTGAGCGCCAGGCGGAGGCGCTTGGCCGCTGGCTCGGCGGGTTCGACCCTTCGCCGCTGCTCTCCAGCCCGACATTGCGCTGCGTGGCCACACTGCAGCCATATGTCGCGGCGACGGGGAAGGTGATCGTGCGTCGGCCGGAGCTCCTTCCCGACCGCGTGGGTGAGGCCATCGCGCTCGTGCGCCGCATGCTGCCGAGCGGCGGGCTGGTGTGCACGCACGGCGAGGTGATCGAGCCGGTGCTGGAGGCGTTGGCGCTGCGAACAGTGAACGGACCGTCGGGCGAGTCGGCCAAGGGGTCGGTCTGGGTGTTGGAGCTCGACGGCGCGGCTGTGAGCGGGCAGTACATCAGCCCGGAGCAGATCGAACGCGAGTCGCTGGGAGATCTCGGCGAAGTTGGCCGTCGCCTGACCGATCGGTGAACGGCAAGAGACGGCGCGGGGGCGTCTACTACCATCGGACGCCGTGGCTGAAGCGACCGAACTCTCCCCAGAGGCGTTTGAGCGTCTCAAGGCCGAGTACGACGACCTGACGACCAGAGGTCGGGTGGACATCGCCCGCAAGATCGAGGTCGCCCGAGAGCTCGGCGACCTTTCCGAGAATGGCGACTACCAGGCAGCGAAGGAAGAGCAGGGAAAAATGGAGGGCCGCATCGCCCGACTCTCCACCATCCTGAAGAGCGCGGTCATCGTCGACGGACGCACGGACGACGGCACCGTGCGCGTGGGCGTCGTGGTTGAGCTTCGCTACGAGGGCGACTCCGACGTCGAGCGCTACCTGGTCGGCTCCATCGAGGAACGGCAACCGGGCGTCACGGTCATCTCGCCCGGCTCGCCCCTCGGCGAGGCGCTGCTCGGCAGCAAGGCGGGCCACAGGGTGAGCTACGAGGCGCCTGGCGGCCGGCTCAGGGTCGAGGTGGTCAAGGTCGGGTGACGGCGCCGGGCCAGCCCCCGGCACTCCCACCCGGCCGCCACGCTCCCTCGGCCGGGCGTGGCACCACCTTGGTATGCGAAACAGGTCGACCCGGCGCATGACCGCCGCTCGCCCTCATCCATGGGTGGACGCACGGGTTGGCCGCGCCCGTGTGGGCACAGAGGGCTTTGTCCAGTGACGAACGTGCCGAGAGTACGAACGGGGGGAGAGCACCTTCATTCGGCGTGCAGCCCGCTCGCAGCAGCTGTCAGCTGTCACTGGCAGAAGTCGCTTCGTGACGGTAAGCGCCGACACCCGTTTTAGCTGGTCAGCGCATTGAATAGCTCAGTGCAAGCGCATGGGGCTTTGTCCGGTGATGAAACCCCGTTCCGCAGGTTTGCCCGGCCCCAACCCGGTGGTTCTGGGGCCCGCGTATGACGCCCACCGTGGTCGGCAGCAGCGTTCGCCGGAGGAGGTGCGCCGCATGCTCTCCCGGGAGTCGACTTTCGTCACCGCGGAAACGGCTAGATGCTGCGGAGCCAGCCTCCAAGCGCTCTGACCAGCAAGGATGGCGAAACGACCAGGCCACAGCGGGGCGATACGTACGGGACATGCAGGCTGTCACGCCGGCGGCCCGTCTCCATACAGCCACTCGGCCCAGGTAGATGGCACCGGGCCGAGAAGTGGCGAGCGCCCGCACCCTCCGAGTTTCGTCACCGGGGAAAGCTGTGCGCACCAAAAGGCAACCTTCCCCAAGCGCTGGCCAGAACCAAAGCGCTGGCCAGC
Organism: Acidimicrobiia bacterium; assembly: GCA_034667945.1. Classification (GTDB taxonomy): domain Bacteria; phylum Actinomycetota; class Acidimicrobiia; order Acidimicrobiales; family CAIXPF01; genus JAXDQG01. The sequence continues at coordinate 3,454 of JAXDQG010000448.1, forward strand.
AAACCAAAGCGCTGGCCAGCAAACCAAAGCGCGCCAGCAAACATGACGGGTTAGGAGCCCAGCCCGGCCGCGGCCTCCACCTGGCGAGCAGCCGCCACCACCGCCGCCGCATACCGCCGTCCTGGCGACCGGCTCGTTCGCTCCAGCGGGCCCGACACCGAAATGGCGGCCACCACCTCGCGCCCACCCCACACCGGGGCGCTCACCGACGACACGCCCGGCTCGCGCTCCTCGATCGACTCCGCCCAGCCCGCGTCAAGCGCATCGGTCTCGGCCCTCAACACCTTCCCGGCCGACCCCCGGTAGAGATCCAACGCCGCCCCGAGAGGCACGATCGTGCGCAGCCCGTGCGGCGACTCGGCCGCCGCCACGCATACCCGGACCTCGCCATCTCGGACATACAGCTGGGCGCTTTCGCCGGTGGCGTCCCGCAGTGCATCCAACGCCGGCTGGGCCACGACCGACAGCGGCAATGCCTCAGCGGCAGCCCGCCCCAAGGCAATGAGTCGCAGCCCGGGCAAGTACCGCCCCGCGTCGTCCCGTCGCAGCAACCCATGGACCGCCAACGCCCCAGCGAGCCGATGCACGGTGGCCCGGTTCAGACCCGTCGCCTCCACCAGCTGCGCCAGCGTGCGGGCACCAGACTCCACCGCGCCCAGCACCGCTGCCGCCTTGTCGAGCACCCCCACGCCGGATACGCTGCTGTCCACCAGTCGGAATCATGTCTCAACATACGAGACGGGTGCAAAGCGACCGTGAGGTGACACATGGGCCGCACCTTGGCTCAGAAGATCTGGGACGACCATGTCGTCCGCTCCGCTCCCGCCGAGCCCGATCTCATCTACATCGACCTCCATCTCGTCCACGAGGTGACCTCCCCCCAAGCCTTCGACGGTCTGCGCATCTCCGGTCGACGCGTCCGCCGCCCCGACCTCACGGTCGCCACCGAGGACCACAACGTCCCCACGGATCCGCTGCCGGCCGGCGTCAACCCCGGCGACACCGTCGGTACCGAGGCCATCGCCGATCCCATTTCCCGCCGCCAGATCGAAGTCATGCGCCAGAACGCCGATGAGTTCGGCGTCACCCTCTACCCCATGGGCAGCGCCGGACAGGGCATCGTCCACGTGATCGGCCCCGAGCAGGGCCTCACCCAGCCGGGCATGACCATCGTCTGCGGTGACAGCCACACCTCCACCCACGGTGCCCTCGGCGCGCTCGCCTTCGGCATCGGCACCAGCGAGGTGGAGCACGTGCTCGCCACCCAGACGCTGCCGCAGGTCAAGCCCAAGATGATGGCGGTCAACGTCGAGTGCACCCTGCCCGAAGGATCGACCGCCAAGGACATCGCCCTGGCCGTCATCGGGGCCATCGGCACCGGCGGGGGCATGGGCCATGTGATCGAGTACCGGGGCTCGGCCATCAGGGCCCTGTCGATGGAGGGTCGCATGACCCTCTGCAACATGTCGATCGAGGGAGGCGCCCGCGCCGGCCTCGTAGCGCCCGACGATGTCACCTTCGAGTACCTCCATGGCCGCCCGCACGCACCCCAGGGAAAGGCCTGGGACGAGGCGGTGGCCTACTGGCGTACCCTGGCGACCGACCCGGATGCCACCTTCGACAAAGAGGTGACGCTCGACGCCGGCCAGATCCGCCCGCATGTTTCGTGGGGTACCAACCCGGCGCAGGTCGTGGCCATCGACGCCGCCGTCCCCGCACCGGAGCACTTCGCGGATGCGGCCGAGCGGGATGCCGCCTCCCGGGCCCTCACCTACATGGGCCTCTCCGCCGGCACGCCCATGCGTGACATCGGTGTCGATGTGGTGTTCATCGGGTCTTGCACCAACAGCCGCATCGAAGACCTGCGCCTGGCCGCCTCCATTGCCAAGGACCGCACGGTGGCGGGCTCGGTCCGGGCCATGGTGGTTCCCGGGTCATACTCCGTGAAGCAACAGGCCGAGGCCGAGGGTCTCCACCACGTCTTCACGGCAGCTGGCTTCGAGTGGCGGGAGCCCGGTTGCTCGATGTGCCTCGGCATGAACCCCGACCAGTTGAAGCCGGGCCAACGATCGGCCTCCACGTCCAACCGCAACTTCGAGGGGCGCCAGGGTCCTGGGGGTCGCACCCACCTCGTCTCCCCGGCGGTTGCCGCCGCGACGGCCATCGCGGGACACTTCGCCAGCCCCGCCGATCTGGCCTGACGGGCCCGACCAGCACGACGTCCGTCCCCCTCGCCCCAACGGAAGGTGTCAGCATGCAGGCAGTACGTGTCGTCACCGGCCGAGCAGTCCCCCTCGACCGCTCGGACGTGGACACCGACCAGATCATCCCGGCCTCGTGGCTCAAGCGGGTGGAACGGACGGGGTTCGGAAAGGGGCTGTTCTCGGCCTGGCGTGACGACCGGGGTTTCGTGCTCAACGACGAGCGCTACGCCGGGGCGACGATCATGGTCGCCGGGCCCAACTTCGGCACCGGCTCCTCCAGGGAGCATGCCGTCGGGGCGATCATGGATTACGGCTTCGAGGCGGTGATCTCGCCCCGCTTCGGCGACATCTTCAAGAACAACGCCACCAAGAACGGCCTGGTCCCCGCACAGATCGACGCGACGTCGGCCCGCCTGTTGATGGAGGGCGTGCAGGCCAACGCCGATCTGGAGATCACCGTCGACGTCGAGCGGCTCGTGGTCGCCGCGCCGCAAATTGGCCTGGAGACTCCCTTCCCGCTCGACGCTGCCACCCGGGAGCGCTTCCTCCAGGGTCTCGACGACATCGGCATCACCCTGCGAAGCGCGGACGACATCGACCGCTTCGAGACCGGGCGTCCGGCTTTCAAGCCGTCGGTGGCAGCGGGCTGAAAGGCCGCTCTCGCCAGCGGGCTTCCGCGCCCGGCACCTCGATGTCGTAGGCCCGCAGCTTGCGATACAGCGTCGACCGCGACAGCCCGAGTTGATGGGCGGCTTCGACCTTGTTGCCTCCGCTGCATCGCAGCCCGGCCACGATCGCGCTCTTCTCGGCCTCTTCGATCGGCGTGAGCGCTCGTCGGGTCACGCTCGAGAGCGCGGTGGGCAGGTCCTCGGGGCCGATGTCGCCAGCTGCCCGCATGTGGCATGTGCTCAGCACGACGTTGGCGAGCTCCCGCACATTTCCCAGCCACTCACCCCGTGCCAGCAAGGTGAGCGCCTCCTTGCGCCAGCGGCGGGTCAGCGCTGCAGTCGCCATCACCTGCGCTATGACGTCGGGGACATCTTCGGGCCTGGTGCGCAACGGCGGGAGGACGATGGTGGCCACCGCCAACCGATCGGCGAGGGGTCGAGGCAGATCCTTTCCTCCGTTGCCGCCAGCCACTGTGGCGGTGGCCGCCACGGCCACGCCAGTGTGGTCCGCCCCCGTCGGCCGGCACAGCACGGCATGGTCAAGCACGGCAGCAACGGCGCTGGCCGCCGCGTGGTCGAGCAATTCGACATGACGCAGCACGACCAGGCCGGCCGGTCGAGCCAGGGTCTCACGGAGCTGGTGGATCATGACGGCCGGACCCTC
>JAXDQG010000449.1:0-5816 GCA_034667945.1 Acidimicrobiia bacterium
TAGATCTTGGCGTCGCGGTGCCAGCGTTCGACCGGGTGCTCTCGCACGTACCCGGCACCGCCCATCACCTGGATGGCCCGCTCGGTCACCCACACCGCCACCCGCCCGGCCTTCAACTTGGCCATCGAACCCTCGGCCTGGGTGAACTCGCCGTTCCGCCCCAGCCAGGCTGCCCGTCGCACCAGCCACCTGGCGGCCTCGATCTCGGTGGCCATATCAGCCAGCAGAAACGCGATCCCCTGGTTCTCGATGATCGGCCGACCGAACTGCCGCCGCTGCACGGCATAGTCGAGCGCGTACTCGTACGCGGCCCTGGCGATCCCGATGGCCTGCGCGCCCACCGACGGCCGCGTGGTCTCGAACGTCTTCAGCGCGGCCTGCGTATGTGCGTGCTCGCCGGAGCGGGCCCGTGCCAGCCGCTCGTCCAAGCGCTCCTTCCCGCCCAGCAGACACCGACCCGGCACCCGCACCTCATCGAGAATCACTTCGGCCGTATGGGACGCCCGAATCCCCATCTTCTTGAACTTGGTGCCCTGGGTCAGGCCCGCGGTACGCGGCGGCACCACGAACGACGCCTGTCCCCGCGACCCCAATGACCGGTCGACCGCGGCCACCACGACGTGCACATCGGCAATCCCGCCATTGGTGATCCACGTCTTGGTGCCGTTCAGCACCCATTCGTCGGCCGCCGCGTCGTAGCGAGCGGTGGTCCGTAGGGAGGAGACGTCCGACCCCGCGTCGGGCTCGGTCACGCAGAAGGCAGCCAAGTGCAGCTCATCCGCCGTGCCGAAGCACTGCGGCAGCCATTCGCCCATCTGTTCGTGCGTGCCCTGTCCGAAGATGGCGGCGACGCCGAGCACCGTGCCCATGATCGACAACCCGATGCCGGCGTCGCCCCAGAACAACTCCTCGAGCACGACCGGGAAGGTCTGGCCGGTCGAGTCCGCGAAGGCATTCGCCATGAAGTCCAGGCTGTACAACCCCACCTTGGCCGCTTCTTGCAACACCGGCCAGGGCGTCTCCTCACGCTCGTCCCACTCGTGGGCCACCGGCCGGATCTCGTCCTGGGCGAAGTCGTGCACCCACTTCTGCAGCTGCAGTTGATCGTCGTTCAAGGCAAGCGAGAACTCGGGCATCACCCACGACCTCCGGGACACGGCAAAGCTACCGACAGGTAACTTAGCGGCCCTCCCGGGTGCTTACCCGTGAGTAACGACGGGAGTCTTCGCCTCGACGGGGGCGGGTGTCCGCACCGCCGACGTGGCCAACATGGCCAGCACCGCAATCACCAGGCACCAGACAAAAGGCGCGCCGGTGCCACTGCTGTCGAACAGCCACGCCGCCACGACCGGACCCACCAGACGGGCCAGCGCTCCAGTGGACTGATTGAGCCCGAAGGTGGCGCCCCGGCGAGCGGGATCGGCCGTGGCCGCCAGGCCGGAGGAGACCGATGGACTGACCAGTCCCTGGCCCACCACCAGCACCAGCGTCCCCAAGACCAACAGCGCCCAGCCGCCGTTGGGGATGAGCAGAGCAGCACCGACAGCCAGCAGAGCCAAGGCCACCCGCAGCACACTGCGCTCACCCCAGCGAGTCAGCACGGTATGCACCATGCCGCCCTGGACGACGGCCAGCACGATGCCGAGCACGGCGAACACCAAACCGGCCGTGGCCTCGGTCATCCCCACGCGGGCGTCGCCAGTGAGCGCGAAGGTCGCTTCGAAGCCCGAGAATGCCAGCCCGGCCAGGAGCGCCACCAGCAACAGTCGGGCGACGTCGTCCCAGCGGGTGAGGGCGGCAACGGTCTCGCGAATGGAGCTGCGCTTCGGGGCCACGGATTTGCCATGGGGGTTGGTTTCGGGCAGCCGCCACCAGGCAGTGAGCGCATTGATGCCGCACAGCGCGCCAGCCACGAAGAACGGCAGACGATGGCCACCCAGCGCGGCCAAGCCACCCAGGGCCGGTCCGACCACGAAGCCAACGGCAAAACCTGCGCCCAGCAGGCCGAACAGCCGGGGGCGCTCACGAGGCTCGGCGATGTCGGCCACCGCGGCATAGGCCACGGAGATCGATGCCCCGGAGAAGCCGTCGAGCACTCGGGCCAAGATCAGCACGGTCACCGACCCAGCGAGGCCGGTGACCACATGTCCCACCGTCGAGCCCACCAGAGCCAAAACCAGCAGCGGCCGGCGGCCGATGCGGTCCGAGAGCCGGCCGAGGAAGGGGGCACCGATCAGCTGGGCCAGCGAGTACGAGGCCAGCAGCAAGCCGATGGTCGCACCCGAGGAACCAAGATCCTTCGCCCACAGCGGCAGGATCGGCAAGGCAACGCCGAAGCCGACCAGGTCGAGAACCACGGTGAACCACAGGCTGCCGAAGCCTGTGGGGAGCGGTCGCCGATTGGATCGGCGACCAGGACGTGAGCCGCCTGAATGCATGTCCGGATGGTATCCGGGGCGTTCCTTTCCAGGTCCAGCCGGCAAAATGTCCTGGTTAGTGGCGTTACGGCCGCGGCGGGCGATGAGTCGGCCCTCAGAGGCGACGGAGAATGGGGCCCTTGGCCGTGTCCTCGACCAACCATCCGCGGGCCTTGATGTCGTCCCGGATGCGGTCGGCTGTGGCGAAGTCACGCGCCGCCTTGGCCTCGCTGCGACGGTGGACCAGCCCGAGGACCTCGCCGTCGGGCCCCTCGGCATCTGGCGCCTGCAGCTCGAGACCGAAGGCGCCGCACAGCTCTCGGACGGCGGCCGCCAAGGGCGCAGCACCGCCGTCGTCCTCTAGGTCGAGCGCCTGGTTGGCTCGGGTGACGAGCTGCGAGACCAGCGCCAACGCACCCGGGGTGTTCAGGTCGTCGTCCATGAGACGGCGGAACTCGGTCAGCGCATCAGGATCGGGATCGGCCGCCGGGAGGTCGGCGGAGCGCCGGGCGAAGGCGTCGAGCCTGTCGAGCTGACGCTCGGCGTCCCCGATGGTGGCCGCGGTGATCTCGACTGGCGACCGGTAGTGCGAGCGCAGGACCAGCAAACGGTAGGCCCGGGCGTCGTGCCGGTCGGTGAGATCGAGCAGATTGGTGAAGTTGCCGAGCGACTTCGACATCTTCTCGCCGCCCACCTCGACGAAGCCGTTGTGCATCCAGTGCTGGGCGAAGTTCCGTCCCAGCGCCACCGCTTGCGCCCGCTCGTTCTCGTGGTGCGGAAAGGCCAGATCTTGGCCACCGCCGTGCAGATCGAAGCCCTCGCCCAAGATGTCGAGGGACATCACGACGCACTCGGTGTGCCAACCGGGCCGTCCCTCACCCCAGGGTGACGGCCAGGTGGGTTCGCCCGGTTTGGCCTTCTTCCACAGCACGAAGTCGGTCGGCGACCGCTTCTCTTCGACGACCTCGACCCGGGCACCGGCCTGGAGCGACTCGATGCTCTGGCGGGCCAGCAGTCCGTAGCCGGGCACTCCGCTGGTGTCGAGATACACCCCATCTGCGGTCTCGTAGGCCTTGCCTGCTACCAGCAGCTCGGTGATGAGATCGATCATCTGCTGGACGTAGGCAGTGGCGTGCGGGTCGGCGGTGGGGCGCTTGACGCCGATGCGGTCCATGGCGTCCCACCAGACCCGCTCGCACCGCTTGGCGATCTCGCCGGGGTCGCGGCCCTCGCTGCGGCCTCGCTCGATGATCTTGTCGTCGATGTCGGTGATGTTCGAGACGTAGGTGACCTCGTAACCGGACCATTCGAGGTAACGACGCAGCACGTCGAACACCAGCGAGAACCGGCCGTGGCCGAGGTGCGGTGGGCCGTACACGGTGGGCCCACAGACGTACATCGACACCTTGCCGGCCTCCCGGGTCCGGAAGGGCACAACCTTGCCCTGAGCGGTGTCGAACAGCTGGAACATGGCCAATCAAGCTACCGGCCGCGGCCGACGGGGTGGAACCAAGTTGCCGCCTCGATGGCCACCCGAGGATCGCACTCCTCGGGGGCCCCATCAATTGGATCGAATGGACCCCTACAGAGGGTGGGGCCTGCGCGCCGATATGAGTGAGGTGAGCATGAGGCGTGAAGCGCAGGGAATCCGGTCGATCGGCCGCGGCCTGGCCCTGGGTGGCGGCGCCGCGGCCACGCTGGCCATCGCCCTTCTTCTCACTGACTCCATCGACGGGCCGTCCCGCTGGCCGGTCGCGCTCCTCATCGAGGGCGTGGTCGTCGTGGCCGCCATCGTCGCGTGGAAGTCGCTGCCCCCGATCCGGCCATCCGCTCCGCCCAATCGGCTGATGCGGACGGCGATCGACGATCCGCTGGTCAATGCCACGCTCGGCACGGGGTCGTTCAACCGCAGCTCTTCGGCCGAAGAGCCCGCCCCAGCGCCAACCAACCCGCCGCCGTCCGCCCCGGCCCATACAACGGCCGCGGTCGACATTCCCTCCCAGTTCGCGATTCCAGCCCAGTTCGCGATTCCAGCCCAGTTCGACATTCCAGCCCACTTCGCCCGACTGCGCTTCGACCAGCGGCTCGAGGCGGCACTCGACGCAGCCCGCAACGAGGAAGAAGTACTGGGCGTGGTGACCCGGGCGGCCGAGAGCATCAGCCCGATAGCCCCGACCGAGCTGCTCCTGGCGGGGGCGAGGGGCACCACGATCAGGCAAGCCGCCGAAGCAGGCCCCGACGGCGAAGGCCCGGGGTGCCCGGTTCCCCATCCCGGCGAGTGCGAGGCCATGCGGCTCGGCACCACCCGGCGCTATCCGTCGTCCAGCGGCTTCGATGCCTGCCCCCACCTGCGAGGACGTATCGGCGGCCCCTGCTCGGCCACCTGTGTCCCGGTGCGTGTGCTGGGCCGGTCGATCGGCGTGCTGCACCGGACGGACCCCGTGCACGGGCCGGCGGACGAGGCCGTGGTGGCCACTCTCGAGTCGCTGGCCTCCAAGTCGGGTACGCGGCTTTCGATCGTGCGCGCGGCGACAAACACCGCCCCCGCCGCCTTCGACGCCTCCACAGGACTGCTCGACCGCGCCTCCACCGAGCGCCACGTCTTCGACCTCGGCCGTGACCTCACGCCTTTTTCCCTCGCCCAGGGAGACATCGACCACTTCCAGGAGTACCTGCGGGTCAACGGCCGCGACGCTGCCAACCTGGCGATCCGCCTGGTGGCCCGGGTGATGCAGGAGATCCTGCGGCCGAGCGATGTCATCGGCCGCTTTGGAGAGGACGAGTTCCTCGTGATCCTGCCGCAGGCCTCCGACGGCCAAGCCCAGCGTGCGCTGGAGCGGGTGCGCGAGCACCTGGCGCTCACGTTGGCCACTTCGGCCATACCCTGGTTCACCGTTTCCTTCGGCGTGGTCGAGTCGTCGTTCGCGCAGACGCTCGACGACCTGCTGGTGGCCGCGGACGTTGCTGTCTCGATGGCCAAGGACCTCGGTCGTAACCGCGTGGTCGTGGCCAACGAGGAGCTCATCGATCCCCGGGTGGAAGACGACTTCTGAGCCTCGGCTCCACGGCGGGATGTCAGCCGCCAGGGCGCCAGTTACCAGTTCGGAGCGATCGGGCCTCGCCCGGTAGCCTCAGCTGCCATGACGGTTCCCGAACGTCCTGCTCTGGACGGGCTCGAAGAGAAGTGGGACGCAGCCTGGGAGGCGGCCGGCACCTATCGCTTCGACCGGTCGAAGACCCGGGACCAGATCTACGCCATCGACACCCCGCCGCCCACGGTGTCGGGCTCGCTGCACGTCGGCCACGTGTTCTCCTACACGCACACCGACACGGTCGCCCGCTACCAGCGCATGCGCGGCCGCGAGGTCTTCTACCCGATGGGCTGGGACGACAACGGCC
>JAXDQG010000450.1:0-8228 GCA_034667945.1 Acidimicrobiia bacterium
CTCCGGGAGCACGTCGACATCGTGCGGCTGGCCTTCGCCGGCGAGAAACTGGTCTACAGCGGTCGGCACCACGTGCTCCCCCGGCCGGGCGGCGACGGCAAAGCGCTCCGCCTGGCCCAGCCCGCCAACCCGCAGATCCCCATCTACCTGGCCACCCTGGCGCCGAAGGCCCTTCGCTACACCGGAGAGGCGGCCGACGGCTGGGTCGGCACCTCCTTCATTCCCGAGGCTGGTGACGTGTTGATCGCGCCCATCCGGGAAGGGGCGGCTGCGGCTGGGCGGAAGCCGTCCGAGATCGACCTGCAGGCGGGTGGAGCGGTGGCCTTCGGCGAGCTCGAGAAGTTGCTGCCGAACTATCGGGGAGGTGTCGCCTTCCCCGTGGGTGCCATGGGCTCGCGCCAGGCGAACTTCTACCGCGCCGCCTTCCAGGCTGCCGGCTACCAGGATGCCTGCGAAGAGATCGCGGGGCTGTGGCTGCAGGGCAAGCGCGAGGAGGCCACCGCCAGGGTGCCGGACGAGATGGTCATTCGCACGACACTGCTCGGCGATGACAAGCAGGTCTCGGACCGCATCCGCGCGTACCGTGACTCGAGGATCACCACACTGCGCCTCCAACCCGAAGGCGCCACGCCGAGCGAGCGGCTCGACACCCTGGGGCGGGTGGTCGACCTGGTGCGGGCGGTGGAGCGGGAGACGGTGTGAGCGAGCCGGCTCCGGCTGGGGCTCCGGCCTGGAACCCGAAGCCCGAGTATTCGGCCGAGCGGCCCGCCCTGCTCATCGATTGCGATCCCGGCCACGACGACGCGCTGGCCCTGCTGGTGGCGGCCCGCCACACCGAGGTGGTGGGCATCACCACGGTTGCCGGCAACGCGCCGCTCCACCACACGACCCGCAACGCGCTGGCGATCGCCGAACTGGTAGGCATCGACGCACCGATTCACGCCGGTGCAGATCGTCCCTTGGTTGCGCCTCCCCGACACGGCGAGCGGATCCACGGTGCCACCGGCCTCGACGGCCCCGAGCCGATCGAGCCCCGCCGCGCTCCGGACGGACACGACGCCGCCGCCTTCATCGTCGATACCGTCCGCCAGCGGGAAGGCATCTGGCTCGTGCCGACCGGACCGCTCACCAACATCGCGCTGAGCCTCCGGCGAGCCCCCGACCTGGTGGATCGCATCGCCGGCATCTCGCTCATGGGCGGGTCGGCCGGGGCCGGGAACGTCACGGCGACCGCCGAGTTCAACATTTGGGCCGATCCAGAGGCGGCCGCCGTGGTACTGGGCTGCGGCGCTCGGCCGCTGCTGATGAGCGGCTTGAACCTCACCCGCCAGTTCACGCTCGACGACGACTTCGTGGCGTCGCTGGACCCTGCCGTTGCCCGGGGACACCGGCTGGCCCGGTTCTGCGCGGACCTCCTCGCCTTCTACCTGGACCGCCAAGCGCAGGTGACCGGTCGACGGGCCGGCCCCGCGCATGATGTCTGCGCGGTGCTCGGGGTGAGCCACCCGGAGCTGGTGCGCTACGAGACCCGAAGAGTGGAAGTTGAGCTGCGGGGCGACCAGACGCGCGGCATGACCGTGGTCGACGAGCGGGCGTACCCCGGGGACACCCAAGCCCACAACGTCGAGGTGGGCTACCAGATCGACGCGCTGGCCGCCCGGCACCTGCTGACCGAGGCCATCTTCAGCTGATCCGAACCGGTCATTGCTCAGCTGATCTGCTCCGAACGGCCTTCCCAGTAGGGCGCCCGCAATTCGCGCTTCAGCACCTTGCCGGGCCCGGACTTCGGAAGTGGCTCATCCCGGAAGTCGATCGAACGGGGCACCTTGTAACCGGCAATCTGATCTCGGCAATGACGAATGAGCTCGTCGGCCTCGACCGGCTCACGTAGGACGACGACCGCATGCACGGACTCGCCCCATTGTTCGTGCGGAATACCGAAAACGGTGGCCTCCAGCACTGCTGGATGCGTGTAGAGCACATCTTCTACTTCGGTGCAATACACGTTCTCGCCGCCCGAGATGATCATGTCCTTCGACCGGTCGAGCAGGTACAGGTAGCCCTCGCCGTCGAGCCGGCCAACGTCGCCCGTCCAATACCAACCGTCGCGCAATGCCGCTGCGGTCTGCTCGGCTTTGTTCCAATATCCGGCCATCACATTGTTGCCCCGGACGGTGACCTCGCCGGCCTCGCCGTCAGGTTGCGGGTTGCCATTGGGATCACGCACCGTGACCTCGACGCCTACCACTGCCTGCCCCGCCGAGCGCTGTCGTGGCGTGTCCAGCAACTGCTGCTCGTGACGTAGTCCGGTCACTATGGGAGCCGTCTCCGTCGCCCCGTACACGTGCACGAACTCGGTGTGCGGGAACGCCTTTGCCGCCCGCCGCACCACCTCGGTGGCGATGGGAGAGCCGCCGTGGCCGAAGAGGCGGACGTTCTCGACCGCGCGCGGCCGGGCCAGCTGCTCCTCGACCAGCCCGGCCACCATGGTGGGGACGCCAAGGGTGGCGGTGACCCCCTCGCGCTCCATGGTGTCGAGCACCTGGCCGGGTTCGAAGGCCGGAACGATCACCTGCTTGGCACCGACGTAGATGGACTGCAGCAGCGACACCGAGCCCGCCGCATGGAACAGCGGCGCCATCACGAGATAGACGTCGGCGCCCTGCAACGGCATGAACATCTGCATGTTGATGGTGTTGGCCAGCAGGTTCCGGTGCGTCAGCATTACGCCCTTTGAGGCGCCGGTGGTCCCGCCCGTGTAGAAAAGGCCCGCCAGGTCGTCCTCGGTAATGGCCCCTTCGTCCAGCTCGGTTTCGGCCGCATCGGCCAAGAGCTGCTCGTACTCGCCGGTGTCGAGCCGCACGACCCGCTCGACGAGAGCAGCGAGGCCGCCCGGCTCACGGTCGATGAACAGCAGGCGGGCGCCCGAGTCGGTGAGGGCGTAGGCCAGCTCCGGCTCGGCCCAGCGGAAGTTGAGCGGTACCTGAACACGGCCGGCAGCCGACACGGCGCAATAGAGCTCGACGAAGGGGAGCGAATTGAAGGACAACACCGCAACGCGCTCACCCCGGACGACCCCGAGCTCGTCGAGCACAGTGGCCAGCTTGCGACAACGGCTCAGGAACTCGCTGTAGGTGAAGCGGGTATCCCCGCACACCAAGGCCTCACGGCTGGCTGCGACCCGCTCCGCCCGACGCAGCGGATGGACAAAAGTATGCATCAATCCCTCCCGATCGGCCTGGCGAAAGCGTAGACGGCTCAACCAAAACTGATCGCGACGAGCGCGCAACAGGGTGCGGAGCCGTCTCCGAGCTGCCTTGGCGCCGGCCCGAGCCGACCTAGCATCGTGCGATGCAACCGGCCGACCTGCAGGTAGCCACGGGCGAAGTCGTCGAGCTGCTCCAACAGCTGATCCGCAACAAGTGCGTCAACGACGGCCGGCCGACCTCGGGCGAGGAAGAGCGCAACGCCGACACGCTGGCCTCTTACCTGGAGGGCGCGGGGCTGGATGTCGAGCGCTTCGCTCTGCTGCCGGGCCGTACCAGCCTCGTCGCCCGGATGGAGGGCCGCGTGCCCGGTGCACCAAAGGTCTGCTTGATGGGCCACACCGACGTCGTGCCGGTGAATCCGGCCGGTTGGCGGGAAGATCCCTTCGGGGCCGCGATCCGCGGCGGCGAGTTGTGGGGCCGGGGCTCGGTCGACATGCTGAACCTCACTGCGTCGATGGCGACAGTCGTGCGAAACCTTGCCCTGGGCGCGCAGGGGCCTGCAGGAGACGTCATCTTCTTCGCCGTGGCCGACGAGGAGGCAACCGGCACCTTCGGAGCCGGCTGGATGGTCGATCATCATTGGGACGCCATCGCCTGTGACTATGTGCTCACCGAGAACGGCGGTCTCGTCTCGAAGGGCCCGGCCGGCCGTCGCGTCCTGATGCACGTCGCCGAGAAGGGGTTCGCGTGGCGGCGCCTCACCATCCGCGGCACCCCCGGCCACGGCTCCATGCCGTATGGGGCTGACAACGCCGTGGTCACTGCGGCGCACGTGATCGAGCGCCTCGCGGCCTACGTCCCCCGGACCGAGGTCACCGAGTTGTGGCGGGAACGGGTGTCGACCCTCGACCTGCCGCCCGACGTGCGGGCCGCCATGGTCGACCCGGCAACAGCCCGGCAAGCCATCGAGAGTGTGCAGGGGCCCGGGGCGGCCGCCAACTTCCACGCCTGCACCCACACGACGTTCTCTCCCAACCTTGCGCACGGTGGGATCAAGACCAATGTGATCCCCGACCGGGTCGACCTCGACGTCGACATCCGCACCCTGCCCGGCGAGACCCCGCACACGGTGGCCGAGCACCTGCGGGCCGCGCTGGGCGACGACTTGTTCGAGCAGGTCGAGATCCACTCCCTCGGCGACTCCCCCGCCACGGCGTCACCGGTGGAGACGCCGATGTGGTCAGCCATGAGCGGGGCCGCCAAGGCGCACTACCCCGACGCCGAGCTGGTGGGAGCCATGATCGTGGGGCTCACCGACGCCCGCTTCTTCCGTCAGAAGGGCGCGGTGGCCTACGGCGCCGGACTGATGTCGACCGCGGTGTCGGGGGCCGACTTCTCGTCTCGCTTCCACGGGAACAACGAGCGCGTCGACATCGAGTCGCTTCGCCTCACCACCGATTTCTTCGCCCGCGTGCTCGACCGGTTCTGGACGCCCTGATGCGGCCCGAGCTGGCAGGACGGTCCTAGGCGCGCAGCACCACGGTCGCCGTGCCGGGCGTCGTGCGCGCGCCCTGGGTGTCCTCGGTCCACACCTCGAGCTCGACGATCTTCTGCCCGCCGTCCTCGCGCTTGGCCGTGACCTGCCCCTTGCAGGTGAAGGTGGCGCCGCGCATGTCCATCCCGCGGTACTGGCAGGAGATGGAGCGCACCCAGCCGGAGTGACCGAGCCAGTTGGACACCAGCTCGCCGAGCGATGCGTACTTCATGCGGCCGTGGACGATGTTGTCGCCGATCTGCTGGGCCTGCGGGAAGTCTGGATCGAAGTGCAGGGGATTGAAGTCGCCCGAGCCGGCGGCGTACTTCACCAGCTGGGAGCGGTCGGGCGATTTGACGAGCTCGGGGAGGGCGTCCCCCGTGTTGACGTCGGCAAAGGCGGGCATCGGGTGGCGGTCCTTGTTCTGGCGAGGGCGGGCGGGGAACGGCCGGTCAGTAGAAGATGGCCTGGGCGCGCTGGCGGGCCACGAGGTCTCCGGTATGGGCGTCTCGGCAGATGGTCTCGGTCGTGCTGATGAGCATGACACCAAGGCCGCGGGACTGCTTGACCTCGAGGTCGGCCAGCTTCGTGGTCACGTTCAGGACGTCGCCGGCCACGATGGGCCGCTCGTAGATGGTCTCCGTGCCACCGTCGAGCAGGCCGGGCAGGCCGTGGTTGAGCGTGGGACCGGTGGGACGAGGACCGGAGAAGGTGTCGTTCGAGCGGCCAGGGATGAACACCGGCGTACCCAGGTAGGTGGGCGGCGCTGGCAGCGAGCTGTAGCCCGCCTTGCGAGCCTCGGCTTCGTCGAAATATACGGGGTCGGTGTAGCCGACGCCGCGGGCGAACGCCCGCACGCTGGTGGTCGTGACCTCGTGGGTCCAGGATTCGGATTCGACCCCGACGAGGGCGCGCATCTCGTCGGTGATCTCGAACGACTCGGCCATGGGCGGCACCCTACCGTCGGGGTGTGACAGCCAACCAGAGCACGGAGCACGACCCGAACGGCACCCCCGGCCGAGCCCACTCCTCGTGGAGCGGCGACCGCGCAGAACAGTTGCCCTGTCACGTATCGTCAGTATGCCGATAGCCTCAGCTCAGCAGCGGGAAGGAGTTGGGCTGTCCATGGGCGCGCGCGGGCGGACGGGTTGGGGGCGAGGCGTTGCGGTGGCCGCAGCCTTGCTGTTGGGGTCGGTCAACTTCGGGGTCACGCCGGCAGGGGCCGACCTGGCGCCGGCCGCAGTGGGCGGTCCGCCCTACGGGTTCGTCGACATGATGCGGGTGAACTCCGCCGGCAACCTGGAGATCAACGGCTGGGCTGCCGATGACGACGCGGGCAACGCCCCCGTCTCCGTGCACGTCTACGCCGGCGACGAGTTCGTCGGTCTGACGTCCGCCGCCGAAGCACGCCCCGACGTGGCTGCGGTGTACCCCCACCTCGGGCCCAATCACGGCTTCACCTTCAGCACGCCCCTCCCGGTGGGGGGCCTGCACCACATCTGTGTGTACGCCATCAACGAGGGCTCGCCGGCCGGCAACCCTCCGATCGGCTGTCGCGATCTGTGGGCCCACAGCCCCTTCGGCTCTCTCGACGTGGCCATTCGCGACCCCGACGGGATCCGTCTGTCGGGATGGGCGGACGACTCCGATGCCGACTCACCTACAACGGTGGTCGCGCAGATCCAGGGCATCTGGTATGGGCCCTTCCCCGCCAACCTGCCCCGACCGGACGTCGACGCGGCCTACGCGCGCGGCGCGGCCCACGGCTTCGACCTGAAGCTGCCACTGCTCCCCGAAGGCGTGCACACCGCCTGCATCTATGCCGGCAACGTGGGCCCGGGCGAGACCCGCATCATCGGGTGCCAGGCCTTCGAGATCTCCTCGACGCCGCACGGTTATCTCGACGTGCTGCGGGGCGGCGACGGCTTCGCCCGCGTCGCCGGCTGGGCCTTCGACCCCGACACACCGGCTCCGGTGAGCATCCAGGTCACTTCCGACGGCCAGCTCGTCTACGAGGTCGCGGCGGTACAACCACGACCGGACGTGGCGGCGATCTGGCCGGGCCAGGGACCGAACCACGGCTTCAACTTCGACGTGGCGCTCGGTCCCGGCGAACACACGGTGTGCGCCTACATAACCGGCCAGCCGCCCGGGCCTGCCAGTGTGCTGCTGGGCTGCGTCGTCCTGGTGCCCGTGCCGGCAGGAACCGGTGCCGGCCGGCGGATCGTGTACGACAACCTCGGCCAGCGGCTGTGGCTGGTCGCGGAGGACGGCCTCGTGGAGCGCACCTATCCGGTGTCCGGCCGCTATCGCGATCCCGGCCCTGGGATCTACTACGTCTATGCCTGGCAGCGATACGCCGAGGCCGGCCATGACGGCATCACCATGGAGTACTTCGTGGCGTTCAACCCCGCGGGGGTGGGCTACGGCTTCCACACCATTCCGGTCACCGCGTCGGGGGCGCCTCTCCAGAGCGAGAGCGAGCTGGGGCAGTTCCGCTCGGCCGGGTGTGTTCGCCAGCGCCGCGAGGACGCCATCTATCTGTGGAACTGGTCGCGTTATGGCGACCCGGTTGTCGTCATCTGACCCCGCCCTCCGGGTGGCGGATATTCGCCGGCGGCGGATGCTTCTCCCGCGGCTCTCGCGCAGCGCGCGCCGGCCGCCACTTCACGTAAGAGGCTGACCGCCAGAGCGTCCGGCGGGGGTATGGCGAAAGAGAGACCGGCCACATGGGCCTAATCTCGACGTGCCATGTCGTCTTCGTTCGGCACCCTCTTCCGTGTCACCACCTTCGGCGAGTCGCACGGCGTCGCCGTGGGCGTCGTCATCGACGGCTGTCCGCCGCGCCTGCCGCTGTCGGTCGAGGACATCCAGCACGACCTCGATCGTCGGCGACCGGGACAATCGCGGCTGGTCACGCAGCGCAACGAGGCCGACACGGCCGAGGTCCTGTCCGGTCTGTACGAGGGCCGCACGACAGGAACGCCGCTCGCGGTCGTCGTCCGTAATGCGGATCAGCGACCCGGCGCCTACGACCATCTGCGCGAGGTGTATCGGCCGTCGCACGCAGACTTCGCCTACGACGCCAAATACGGCTTCCGTGACCATCGAGGCGGCGGCCGCTCGTCGGCTCGCGAGACCATCGGGCGGGTCGCCGCCGGCGCAGTGGCCCGCAAGCTGCTGGCGCTGGCAGCGTCGGTAGACGTGCTGGGCTGGGTCTCGCAGGTGCACGACATCGATGTCGACCTCGATCCCCGAGAGGTCACGCTCGCTGCGGTCGAGGGGGGCCCCACCCGGTGCCCCGATCCCGAGGCGGCGGAACGCATGATCGAGGCCATCGAAGCGGCCCGCGCCGACGGCGATTCGCTGGGCGGTGTGGTGACCTGTGTGGCCCGCAACGTGCCTCCCGGACTGGGCGAACCGGTCTTCGACAAACTGGATGCCGACCTGGCCGGCGCGCTGATGTCCCTCCCTGCTGCCAAGGG
>JAXDQG010000451.1:0-2869 GCA_034667945.1 Acidimicrobiia bacterium
CCTATGCGCTGGGGCCTGCCTCTTCGGCGCAACCTCGACGACCAGCCTCACCCCGGCGGTCGTCCTCATCTTCGCCCTTGGAATCTGCGCCGGGACCGCATATGTGCTGGGCTTCACGCTCTTGCACGAAAGCGTCGACGATGAGTTCCGGGGCCGCATCTTCTCCACCCTCAACACCTTGGTCCGGTTGTGCCTCCTGCTGTCCATGGTGGGTGGCCCCTTTCTGGCCACCGCCCTCGACGGGCTCTCCCGCCAGGTGTTCGGTTCAGACCGGCGGGTGAGGCTCGTCGGCCTGGAGGTCTTCGTGCCCGGCATCCGGCTGACCATGTGGTTGGCAGCCAGCATCATGGTCCTGGCTGGCGCGTTGGCCGCTCGCACCTTGCGAGCCGAGGATCGACACAAGGTCCCCCCATTCATCGTCATCACTCCCGAGGACGTGCGGCCGTGACCGCGGCGCCACCCTGCGAACGAGGGCAAGGTGCGAACAGCCACCTCGTGACGCAAGGGCGGTTCATCGTTCTGGAGGGGGCTGACGGCGTCGGAAAGAGCACGCAGGCCGCTCGCCTGGCGGACGCCCTCGATGCCGTCCTGACGCGGGAGCCCGGCGGTACGGCCATCGGCAGTCGTCTCCGTGCGCTGCTGCTCGATCGCAGCTCCAGCGGGCTCGACCCGCGGGCCGAGGCGCTGCTCATGGCGGCCGACCGGGCGCAACACGTCGCCGAGGTCGTCCGACCTGCTTTGCAAGCCGGACGGCATGTCGTGGCCGATCGCTACCTGTACTCGTCGGTCGCCTATCAGGCCTTCGGCCGCGGCCTGCCGGTCGACGACATTCGCGGTCTCTCCCTGTGGGCCACCAACGATCTCGAGCCCGACCTCGTCGTCCTCCTCGAAGGTCCTCGCCGGCGAACACCGGGTGACCGCTTCGAGCACGAGGATGCCGACTTCCATGAGCGGGTGCTGGCCGGTTACCGAGCGCAAGCGGCCGCCGATCCCGCTCGCTGGGTCGTGGTCAATGCCGGTCGCTCGATCGAAGAGACGGCAGCACAGCTGGCCCACGTCGTTCATGACCGCTTGGCGCTGAAGGGCGCCCCACACGCCGCCACAACCGAGACCACGCAGCGAGGAGCCCGGTGAGCGACGCCACCATCGAGCAGTTCGTAGAGCATGCCAACGCCCTCGACGCCGTACGTGGCCAGGACGCGGCCGTGCGAGAGTTGCACGGCGCCCTTCGCAACCCCGTGCACGCCTACCTGTTCGTCGGCCCTAGGGGGAGTGGGAAGCGCGCCGCCGCACGGGCTTTTGCCGCCGAGCTGCTGGCGGATGGCGCCACTGGGGAAGCCGCCGCCCGGCACCGTCGCCTGGCCTTGGCAGAGACCCATCCCGATCTCGAGGTCGTCGAGCGGGAAGGACCGTTCATCACTCGGGAGCAGGCTCGGCGCATCGTCGAGCGCTCGGTGCGCAGCCCCGTCGAGGGCAGCCGCAAGGTGCTGTTGCTGACGGAGTTCCACCTGGTGCTCGACGCCGCCCCACTTCTGCTCAAGGCGATAGAGGAGCCGCCCCCGTCCACGATCTTCGTGGTGTTGGCCGACGAGATGCCGCCGGAGCTGGTCACCATCGCCTCTCGCTGTGTGGTCGTCCGGTTTGCCTCGCTGACCAGTGAGGATCTCATCGCCGAGCTGGTGGAGGAAGGTATCGATCCAGCGCAGGCGGCCCGCGCCGCCGAAGCGGCCGGTGGCGACCTGGCCCGAGCCCGGGTTCTGGTCACCGACCCGGGCCTCGAGGAGCGTGTCGGCACGTGGCGCCGAATCCCCGACCGGCTCGACGGAACCGGGACGGCGGTGGCAACCCTGGTCGACGAGCTCACCGGCCAACTCGAGCGGGCGTTGGGTCCGATGGAGGTCCGCCAGCAGGAAGAACTTGCCGACATGGCCGCACGGGCCGAGCGCTACGGCATGACCAAGGGCAGCCAGAAGTCCGTGGAGGACCGTCATCGGCGGGAACGGCGTCGCTTCAGGACCGACGAGCTCCGGTTCGGTCTCGGCGTATTGTCCCGTGCCTACCGCGACCGACTGGTGGATGCGGTGGCCTCCGGGCAGGCGCTGGGAAGCGACGTCGTGAACCCCTTCGAGGCCATCGCGGCCGCCGTTCTGGCGCTGGAGCGGAACCCCAACGAGGCGTTGCTCCTGCAGGCGCTGCTCGTTCGCCTGCACCCGTTGCGCTGACCCGTATCGGGGCTGGGCCAAGGGGACAACGTGAGGGATGATCGGCGTCCCGCTGCTACATTTGGCGTCCCGCCCGAGTAGCTCAGTCGGCAGAGCGATTCACTCGTAATGAATAGGTCAAGGGTTCGATTCCCTTCTCGGGCTCCACAGATACCCTGGTTAGAGGCAATTTCTGCCGTCCGTCAGGACTTGATCAGGTCAGCCGGGGCGCACTTGGGGCGCATGGCGCTCGGCGGGGCGCTTGTGCGGACCCGGTTCATAGTGGACACCGTGGCTCCGGTACCTGCCTGACACGTTCGGGACGCGGCTCCGGTACCTGGGCGACAGTGGCCCCGGTAGCTGCGCGACACTCCTCGTCCGCCTGAGGGTCCACCGGCTGGTCGTTGCCTCCTCCTTCGCTGTGGTCGTTCGCGCCCGCGAACGCGAAGGAGGCTGTCACCGTGCTCGTGGAGTTGGGATTGGTGGAACAGCGTCACAAGGCGGTGCTCGAGGTGCTCGACGGCGCGTCGGTGACCGACGTGGCCAAGCGCAACGGCGTGGCCCGCCAAAGTTCCCTGGCGCCACGGTCCAAGGACCGCCGATGAGCACCACTCGACCTTTGGGAGGAACCACAGCCGATCTGCACATCGTCGCGGATGACGAGTCGA
>JAXDQG010000452.1:0-5848 GCA_034667945.1 Acidimicrobiia bacterium
AGAGGAAGCCTGCGCTTCGGAGACAATCGCGGCGGCCTGCTCTTCGGCTTCCTTTATGGCTGCATCGGCGGTGCGCTGCGCAAGCACCAACGTCCGGCGCAAGGTGTCGTCGATGTCCGACGAGTCACGAGCGCGCGCCTCAGCGCGAGCGGCACGGGCATTGGCCGACTCGATCTGGTCGTTGGCGTCGCGCAGCTTGTCCTGCATCTGGGCGAACGCAGCGCCGACACGTTCCAGAAAGTCATCGACCTCATCCGGGTCGTAGCCACGGAACTTCTCCCGAAACTCGACGTCCTTGAGGAGCTGAGGCGTGACGTCCATAACGACAATCGTACCGAACGCGCGCGACCGCTTCGCGGATCCTTGAACCGAAGCTCTCAGCAGCCTTGATCGGGCGTCAACAGCCCAGTAGAGGTCGCAAAAGGATTTGGTAGCCGAGAATCAGGATCATGGCGGAGAGATCGATTGCGGCTCCCCCAAATCGGATGGGAGGTATGACGCGCCGCATAGGACCGAGAACCGGCTCGGTCAACTGGAAAGTGACGTTCTGAATCGTCCCGACGACGCCGCCCGAGCTCAACGGGAACCAGCTGAGAACGATTCGGACGAAGATGATGAGGAGGTAGAGGTCGAGAAGTCGACAGATGATGGTCACGCGGAAGTGTCCTCGATGGGGACGGATCGGATGGCGTACCGAAGACCGAACAGGCCCGGGGTGTCAGCAGCGAGGCCGGCCTGTTGAAATGCCAATGCCGCTGCAACGTGCCGGCTCACGTCCCTTCGGCACGTCCCGTGTAACGACGCAACTCCTCCGGTACCTGAACGTCCGCCGGTGTGAGGAGGAAGACTTCCTTCGCCACCTTGTCCATCTGTCCACCAAGCCCATAACAGAGCCCACTGGCGAAATCGATCAGGCGGCGGGCGAGGTCTCGATCCAGTCCCTGCAGGTTCATGATGACCGGCTGATTGGCCTTGAAGCGGTCGGCCACTTCCTGCGCATCAGTGAAGGATCTGGGCAGAACTACGTTCGGACGGGCGTACGTAGGCGACGGACGTGGCCGCACAACTTCGCGTTGGATGGGCGGCGTCGGATCGTTGTTGGTCACCGGAAGCGGCCGTACCGATGCCATCGCCTCGGTACGGGTGTCGTCATGCAAGGCGCCCCGTGCTGCGGCCGAACGAGGCTGCGGAACCGCTTGAATCGGCTGCCGACCAACAGGCTGGACAGGTGCGGGAGCGCGGTTGTGCTGCCCATTGGGGCGCTCTGGCTCCTCGTCGTATTCATCGAACTCGTCGTCGGGGGCTAGCCCGAGATATCGCATCGCGTTACGCCACATGGATCCCATCGCTCCTCCCGGCGTCCCGATCCTAGTTTCCCACGTCCCCCCGTAGGGGACGCGGACCAAACAGGGCCCGGCCCACCCGGATCATCGTCGAACCTTCCCGCACGGCGATCTCCAGATCATCGGTCATACCCATGCTGCACGTCTGCAGGCCAAGGCGGTCGACCAACCGCCGCAACAGTCCGAAGCTGGGGGCAGGGTCTATCGCCGGAGCCGTCGGTCCGACCGTCATCAGCCCCTCGACCATCAAACCGGCAGCCATCGCTCGATCGACCAATCCGCCCACGTCGTCGGGACGGCAGCCGCCCTTCTGCGCTTCGCCCGTGGTGTTGACCTGGACCAGCAGACGGCAACCCGGTGCCCGGCGGCCGAGTTCGTCGACGAGCTCGCTGCGGTCGACACTCTGGAAGCAGGCCACGCGAGGAGTCAGCTGGCGGACCTTGTTGCGCTGCAGCCGTCCGATGAAGTGCCACTGGACCCCTCCGGCGGGTCGATCAACTCGGCGGGCAGCCACGGTCGGTGGACTGGGCTGGTCCCCCAGCCACGCGACCTTGGACAGCAGGTCCTGGGCGTAGTTCTCGCCGAGGAGGTGGAGGCCGGCGCCGGTGGCGACCCCGACGACCTCTGGGGGGAACCCCTTGGTGACCGCCACCACCTCGATCCGGGCGGGGTCGACGCCCACCGAGGTCATCCGCTGGCGCAGGCCCGCCAGCCGGTCAGCGACCAGGGCGGTGTCCGGCAGTGAGGGGGCCGCCGGCACGGCGCGCTCGGCGCTCATCAGTCGTCCCCCTCCAAGTCGTCCTCCACTCGGACGAGCAGTGCCTGGCGACCGCGGTCGCCCCTGGCCCGGTGCGAGAACGTGGCTGGATCACACCCGGTGCAGCGGGTGAACGACCGGTCGAGCGGGACCTCGCATCTGCCCAAGGCCGCCTCGACCGCCGCCACCAGGTCGAGCGCGGGGCGGCCGTCGACCGTTCGGGCAGCCACCGCGGGACCGAAGTGTTCTACGAGGTCAGCCAGGTCTTGGGGGCCGAACGCGTAGCAGCCGGGATGGATGCAGGGACCGACCAGGCCGGCGACCTGTCGGGCCCCGAGCGCCACCATGGCGTCGACAGTGCGCTCCAACACGCCGGCCCGCAAGCCCCGCCAGCCGGCATGCGCCGCGCCGACCACGCCATCGCCGCTCCACAGGGCCACGGTGGCGCAATCCGCCGAGTGCACGGCCAGGATCGGGCCCACCTGCCGGGTGACGGCGGCATCGGCCGGTTGACCGGCGCCCTCGCCGACCCGGCTCACGATCACGACGCTGTCGCCGTGCACCTGCCGGAGCCACGTCCATGGGCCGTCGGCCAGCTTTGCCCGCCGCGGGCCGAGCTCTGCCGGATCGGCCGATATCCGCAGGTCACCGTGACTGCGGTCGGTGAAGCACAGCCATACCCGGCGGCCGTTGGCCACCGGGCGAACCCAGCCGCCGCGGCTCGGCCGCCACCCGGCTGGGTGATCGGTGACCGGTACCCGGTCGGTCAGCGTTTGCCCAATCCCTAACGGAGAAAGGACGGCACGTCGAAATCGTCATCGTCACCGCCGAGATCGAGATCGTCGTCTTCCTCGTCGTCGCCGAAGATGTCAGCCGCCCGGACCTGTCGGCGGGGGGTCTCCGGCTCGGGCGGTGCGTGGTCCTCGGGCGGTGCGGCGGCGCGCCGTCCATCGGTGCGGTCGAACCCGGCGGCGATGACCGTGACCCGGATCTCGTCGCCCATGGCATCGTCGACGACGGCGCCGAAGATGATGTTGGCATCGGGATGGGCCACCGAATGGACGACCTCGGCGGCGTCGTTCACCTCGAGCAGCCCGAGATCGGACCCGCCGGAGATGTTGAGCAGGATGCCCCGGGCGCCCTCGATCGACGACTCGAGCAGTGGCGAGGAGATAGCCGCCCGGGCGGCCGCCAGGGCTCGTCCCTCACCGGAGCCATAGCCGATGCCCATGAGCGCGGAGCCGGCATCGTTCATGATCATCTTCACGTCGGCGAAGTCGGTGTTGATGAGGCCCGGTGTGGTGATGAGATCCGTAATGCCCTGCACGCCCTGGAGCAGAACCTCATCCGCCATGTTGAACGCATTCAACATGGACGTCTTCTCATCCGCGACGGTGAGGAGCCGGTCGTTCGGGATGACGATGTGGGTGTCGACCTTCTCCTTCAACCGCTGAATTCCCTGCTCGGCCTGGAGCGAGCGGCGGCGGCCCTCGAAGCTGAACGGCCGCGTGACAATGGCGATGGTGAGCGCGCCATTTGCCTTGCCTATCTCGGCGATGACCGGGGCGGCGCCGGTGCCCGTACCTCCGCCTTCGCCGGCAGTGATGAACACCATGTCGGCGCCGGCCAGGGCCTCGGAGAGCTCATCGCCCGCCTCCTCGGCAGCTTGGCGGCCGATGTCGGGATCGGACCCTGCGCCGAGCCCGCGGGTGAGGTCACGCCCGATGGAGAGCTTGACGTCGGCATCGCTCATGATGAGCGCCTGCGCGTCGGTGTTCACCGCGATGAACTCGACACCCTTCAAGCCCGCGTCGATCATGCGGTTGACGGCGTTGACACCACCGCCTCCGACGCCGACGACCTTGATCACCGCCAAGTAATTCTGTGGGACCCCGGCCATTGGTGACCTCTCCACCTCCACGTCATCGCATTGTCATGCCCGGTCCTCGCCACGATCTGCGCCGGGCGGGATACTGTCTTCCCGCCGCCGAGTTCAGCGAGCACCGTGCCGAAATGCACGGACCGCACGGAGCGTGACATCGGCTTTCCCAATATGGGGTTGCCGGCTACACGAACGCGAGCTAGCTCGACCTTATCACTGGCAACTCGCACGACGGGTGACCACCGGCTTGTTCGGTACGCGCACGTCGATAGTGGCCAAGTCGCGGTTGTCGACCTGTGTCAGCACAGCGCCGAGCGCGAGCAGTTTCTCATCGAGACCCGACACCATACCGAGTTCGGCCACGGCGAGCGGTGGCGGCACGTCGAGCTTCGGGCAGCCGGGGCTCACGCCGTGCAACGGAGCACCGGCTGCCGCGGCCGGATCGTCGGTCGGGTTGATGACCAGCTGGATCTCGTCGGCTCCGGCGAAGCGCAGGCCAACCGTGCGCGAAGCCACCTCCGCCGGGAAGTGGGAGATCAGGTGGAGCGCGGCCGCGGCCCGAGGAGCGAGTTGGACCCCCGGCTTGCCCCCGCTCACGACGCCGTCGATCTGCACCAGCGACTCTGGCGGGGCGGGCACGGCATCGAGCAGGCGGCCGGTGGCGTCGGCCATCCACCAACGTTGTCCGTCCTCGTCCGCGATGCGGGCGACCGGGCGACGCTCGGTGACCACGATCCGCACTGTGGCCGGCCAGGCCCGGGCGACTCGAGCCGAACGCACCCAGGGAAGGGCTTCGAGACGCTGTCGGGCTGCGGCCAGATCGAGATCCATCATCTGGTCGCCCTTGCGAATCCCCGACGCCGCCTTGACGCCCTCGGGACCGGACATCTCCCCGCCGAGCACCTGGATCTGGTTCACGGCGACGATCGGGCTGCGGCTCAGACCGAACAGGGTGAGCAGGCCCAAGAGCACGGCGGCCAGCGCCAGTAGGCGGTTGCGGCGGTGACGCCGTTGATCGGCCTCGACCGCGTGCCGCCGTGCCTGGAAGCGGGGATCCTCGACGACCAGAACCGTCTCGCGGGGCGGCAGCGTGCCTACCGACATCAGCGCTCGATGTTCCTCGAGGCAGCCAGATCTGCGGCACCCCCGGCGGCAGCGCCCGCTCTTGCGTGGGCGGCCTGGCGGCGGGCGGCATCGGTCTGGATACGGACGGCTTCGGCCTCGGCGGACGGGCTGGCAAACGGCGCGGGGAAGCCGACGAGCACGGTCTCGGGATGCAGCTCCGGCCCACCGGCATCGATGACCAGCCGGCGGACCAGGTGCATGAGTGACCACACGTCATCCGCCCGGCCACCGGCATCGGCCTGGATGAAGTTGGCGTGCTTGGTCGACACCTCGGCAGTGCCCACCCGGCGACCGCGGCCCCCGGCCGCGTCGATCAGTCGGCCCGCCGAGTCGTCCGGCGGATTGGTGAACACCGACCCCGCGTTGGGCCCTCCCGGCTGATTGGCCCGTCGCCACGCCACGATCTCGTCGATCAGCGCCAACCCGGCGCCGGCATCGCCCCGCTCCAGCTGCAACTCGACCTCGACGACCAGATCGGATGGACGGATCGCCGAGCGCCGGTAGCCGAAGGCCAACAGGTCGCGGCCCAGGAGCCGGCGCTCCCCCGTTGCCAGGTCGACCACGGTGGCGCTGAGCAGGCACGAAGCGAGATCCGAGCCGTGGCCGCCGGCATTCATGCGCACCGCGCCACCCACGGATCCCGGAACGCCGACCGCCCATTCGAAGCCTCGCAGCCCGAGCCGGGCCAGGCGCCGGGCCGCGACCGGCAGGCGCAAAGCACCGCCGAGACGGACCCGGCTT
>JAXDQG010000453.1:0-10377 GCA_034667945.1 Acidimicrobiia bacterium
CGTGCCCATCAAAACTGGGTGCCCCGTCGCTCGGCCCTCTCCGCTTGAGGACACGGGCGGATAGGGCCTCCCGACGCCTCCGTGCCCCTCAAACTGGGTGCCCCGTCGCTCGGCTCTCTCCGCTCGAGGGCCTTCGTCGGGTCGGGAGATGCGCGAGTCTGCTGGCGGGACCGGGCATTCCACCGGGGGAGGACAGACATGCCGATCATCGATGCGCAGGTCCATGCCTACGAGCGCGACCATCCCGGTCGCCCCTGGGCGGCTCATCTGCACGGTCCGCCCCAGGTCACCGGGGACGACATGGCGGCGGCCATGGATGCCGTCGGCGTCGACGGGGCGCTGTTGGTGTCGCCGTGGACGCTGTACCGCTTCGATCCGAGCTATGCGGTCGAGATCCACACCGGCCATGGCGACCGATTCGCCCTGATCGCGCCGATGGATTCGCGCCGCGAGGACGTGGGCGACGCCATCGCGGAGTGGGCGGCCACGCCGGGCGCGGTCGGGGTTCGCCTCATGCTGTGGGGCAGCGTGCCGGACGACCCGGAGGACCCGGGTCTGAACCGTGTGGTGAGCGGCGCCGGTCGTCAGGGCCTGCCGCTGTGCGTGCTCGGCTGGGGTCGGTTGCCGCTGGTCGGCAAGCTGGCTGCCCGTCACCCCGATACGCAACTGGTCATCGACCACCTCGGTCTGCATCAGCCGTTCGAACCTCCCCCACCGCCCGAGCCGTTCGCCGATCTGTCGGCGCTGCTCGACCTGGCGCAGTACCCGAATGTGGCCGTGAAGGTGACCGGGGCCTGCACGCTTTCCCACGAGCCGTTCCCGTTCGCCGACCTCTGGGACCCGCTGGGCCGGCTCTTCGACGCCTTCGGCATCGACCGCTGCATGTGGGGGACCGACTGGACCCGGGCAACCGCGCTGGTCAGCTACGCCGATGCCGTGGCCGCGTTCCGCGAAAGCGATCGGTTGACCAGCGACGAGCGCGCCACGCTGATGGGCGGCACCTTGGAGCGCATCTTCGGCTGGGCGCCGACGGGCTCAGCCGATCGACGCACCTAGTCGGCTCGCCAGGAACACCTCCATCATGGCGTTGAGCTGCTCGGGCACCTCGAGCTGCACGAAGTGCCCGGAGCCGACCACGTGGCCGATCTCCACGTCGGCAAAGGCGTCCTTGACGACGGCCGTGTCGTTGGGTTGGGCGCTCACCCAGAGGACCGGGCACACGACCCGCTTGGCCACGCTCAGCGTGTCCGCCAGCATGTGACGCATCTCGGCCACGGCCACGTCTGAGGGGGTGGCCAGAGCGTTGCCGACTGCGGCCGCCACCGTCGCCGGATCGGCCCGTGGCCCGAAGAACGAGGTGTACAACGTGCGGAAGAAGTCGGGGTCGCCTTCGCCCGAGAGGCGCTGGCAACTTTGCTCGACGCCCGCAGCCCACCGGTTCTCCCGGCCGGGCTGCGGCGGGGCATGCAGGCGGGTGTCCACCATGATGAGGGCGTCAGTGCGATCGGCGTAGCGGTCGGCGAAGGCGAGCGCGCTGGGACCGCCACCGGCATGGCCGACGATCGTGACCCGTTCGATTCCCTCCGCGTCGAGGATGGCGGCCAGGTCGTCGGCATGACGGGCGGGCGAGTGGGCCGGATGGTCGGTGGTCGAGCCACTCATGCCCCGACGGTTCCAGCGCACGACCCGGTGCGTCGTCCGGAAGTGCGTGGCCTGGGCGTCCCAATGACCCAGCATCGAGCACCAGCCGTGCGCGAACGCCAGTGTCGGCGGCCCGTGCCCTTCCACCTCGTAGACCAGCTGCGCCCCGTCGATCTCGAGCTTCCCCATGTCGGCAAGGTACCGCGCGTCGAAGAAGCCGCTCGTTACGTACAACTTCTGAGCACCTACACTCCGAACGGATAGGACGAGCCAGCGGAGGCTGATCGTGGGCAGAGCAGAGTGGCAGGCGAGCTACGACCGGACGCCCAAGCGGCACGTGCCGTTCGAGACCATGTCCGGCGTACCGGTCGAGCCCGTCTACGGGCCTGACGACGGGCTCTTCCCCGGCGACTATCCCTACACCCGCGGTGTTCACGCCGGCATGTACCGGTCGCGCCTGTGGACCATGCGGATGTTCGCCGGGTTCGGGACGCCCGAGGACACGAACCTTCGCTTCAAGGCGATCCTGGCCGCAGGTGGCGGCGGTCTCTCGACGGCGTTCGACTTGCCCACGCTGATGGGGCGTGACTCCGACGACCCGCTGTCCGAGGGTGAAGTCGGCAAGTGCGGGGTGGCGGTCGACACCCTGGCTGACGCCGAAGACCTCTACCGCGACATCGACCTGGCGTCGATCACCACGTCCATGACCATCAACTCGCCCGCCGCGGTGCTACTGGCCATGTATGTCGCCGCGGCGGAGAAGGCCGGCGCGCACAGGTCGCAACTGGGCGGCACGCTGCAGAACGACATCCTGAAGGAGTACCAGGCCCAGAAGGAGTTCGTCTTCCCGCCGCGGCCATCCATGCGCCTCGTTCGTGACACGATCGCCTTCACCGCGGCCGAGATGCCCCGCTGGAACTCCGTGTCGATCTCCGGCTACCACATCCGCGAGGCGGGCTCCACCGCCGCGCAAGAGCTGGCATTCACGCTTTCGAACGGGTTCGCCTACGTAGAGCTGGCCCGCAGCTTCGGATTGCCGGTCGACGAGTTCGCCCCTCGGCTCAGCTTCTTCTTCAATGCCCACGTCGATTTCTTCGAGGAGATCGCCAAATACCGGGCGGCCCGGCGCATCTGGGCCCGTTGGCTGAACGAGCACTACGGCGCCAAGGACGAGCGCTCGCTGACGATGCGGTTCCACACCCAAACAGCTGGCGTGTCGCTGACCGCCCAGCAACCCGAGGTGAACATCGCCCGAACGGCCATCGAGGCCCTCGCTGGTGTGCTCGGAGGAACGCAATCGCTCCACACCAATTCCTTCGACGAGGCCCTCGCCCTGCCGACCGAGAAGGCAGCCCGCATCGCCCTCCGCACCCAGCAGGTCATCGCGCATGAGACCGGCGTGACCAATGTGGCCGACCCTCTCGGCGGTTCGTGGTACGTCGAGGCGTTGACCGACGAGATGGAGCGACAGGCCGAGCAGATCTTCGCCACCATTCTCGAATACGGGAATGGCTCCATGCTGGAAGGTGCCTATGCCGGCATCGACAACGGCTACTACCAGTCCGAGATTGCCGACGCCGCATATGCCTTTGAGCGCAAGCTGAACGACGGCCGTCGCATGATGGTCGGCGTCAACGCCTTCAGCGAAGGTAATGGAGATGACGAGCCAGATCTGCTCGAAATCACTCTCGAGCAAGAGATGGCGCAG
The DNA here is from genome assembly GCA_034667945.1 of Acidimicrobiia bacterium. Taxonomy (GTDB): domain Bacteria; phylum Actinomycetota; class Acidimicrobiia; order Acidimicrobiales; family CAIXPF01; genus JAXDQG01. The sequence continues at coordinate 3,350 of JAXDQG010000453.1, forward strand.
ATCAAACGGCTGCAGGCCGTCAAGGCGGACCGCAATGAGGACGCCGTGCGGGATGCGCTGGAGAAGATCAAGACCGATGCGGCCGACCCCGAGGTCAACCTGATGCCCACCCTCATCGAGGCGGTGTGCACCTATGCGACCGAGGGCGAGATCATGGACGCCATGGCGCAGGTGTTCGGTCGCTACGTGGAGCGGCCCGTCATCTGATTCGTCGTCCATCGTTCGAGCCTCGGCGGTTCGAGCGTCGGCGTTTCGGCGGCCGCTTTTCGGCGGCCGTTTTCGAGAGGCCCGTTTCGAGGGGCCCCGTTTCGAGGGGCCACCCACAAGCGCCACGTTGCAGGGTCATGAACGCGCGCAGTGCGTCGGGCTACACTCGCTGACAGGCGGAGTGCCCGTGGGCCTGTTCGCGCCGTGGCAGGTCCTGGTGATCGGCCCGGCCGCGGCGCCTCGCTGTGTCGAGGTTCAGCCCCATGGTTCAGAAAATCGGGATGTTCGTCCTCGTGACGTTCGCCGTGATCGCCTTGATCAAGCAGCCCGATACCGTCGCCGCTTTTGTCACGTCGGTCGGCACGGCGCTGCGCAGCCTGCTCAATTCCCTCAACGAACTGTTCAACTCGGTCAAATGATCTGACCTGTCCTCGGTCTCACATCGTTCTGGGAGGCGAACCCGGCCGCTCAGCGGGTAGGCCCCGGCGATACGATCTCGCCATGGCGCTGGCACACGAACTTGGGCCGACAGATGTGCCCCTTCTCGACGAGACGATTGGGGCGAATCTCGAACGCACAGCGGCGCGCTTCGGCGACCGCGAAGCACTTGTCTCGTGTCATCAGGGTGTTCGTCTGACGTATCGCGAGTTGAACGAAGCTGTTGACCGGCTGGCTCGGGGTTTGCTGGCGGCCGGGCTGCAGGTCGGCGATCGGGTGGGCATCTGGTCGCCCAACTACGCCGAGTGGACCCTCACCCAGTTCGCCACCGCAAAGATCGGCGTGGTGCTGGTCAACGTCAACCCCGCCTATCGAACCAGCGAGTTGGCTTATGCGCTCAACCAGTCGGGCTGTCGTTGGCTGATCGCGGCCCCGTCGTTCAAGACATCGGATTATCGGGCGATGCTAGAGGAGGTTCGTCCAGAAGTGCCGGCGCTCGAACGCGCCATCTTCTTCTGGACTCCTGAATGGGATGCGCTCGTCAATGGCTCCGACAACGTGCCGGAGAGCCGCCTGCGGGAGGTGTCTGCCGGGCTGTCGGCCGACGATGCGATCAACATCCAGTACACCTCGGGCACGACCGGATTCCCCAAAGGTGCCACGCTGACCCACCGGAACATCCTCAACAACGGTTACTTCGTTGGCCTGCGCCAGGGATTCTCGGAAAACGATCGCCTCTGCATTCCTGTGCCCTTCTACCACTGTTTCGGTATGGTCATGGGCAATCTCGGATGTGTGACCCACGGCGCGACCATGGTCATTCCCAGCGACGCATTCGACGCTGGCGCCGTGCTGCAAGCCGTGCAGCTAGAGCGGTGCACCGCCCTTTACGGCGTGCCCACGATGTTCATTGCCGAGCTGGGCCACCCCGATTTCGAGACATTCGATCTTTCGAGCCTGCGCACCGGGGTCATGGCCGGCTCGCCATGTCCGGTCGAGGTGATGAAGCAGTGCGTCGATCGGATGCACATGGGCGAGGTGACCATCTGCTACGGCATGACCGAGACCTCACCCGTTTCCACGCAGACCGAAGCGGGCGATTCGCTGCACCATCGCACCTCGACGGTGGGTCGAGTCCATCCTCATGTCGAGATCAAGGTGGTCGATCCGAGCAGCGGCCGCACCTTGGGACGAGGTGAGCCGGGCGAGTTCTGCACTCGTGGCTATTCGGTCATGCGGGGCTACTGGAACGATCCCGAGCGAACCGCAGAGGCAATTGACGGTGACGGCTTCATGCACACCGGCGACCTGGCCACCATGGACGAGGACGGCTATGTCAACATCGTCGGACGCATCAAGGACATGATCATCCGCGGCGGCGAGAACGTGTATCCCCGTGAGGTCGAAGAGTTCCTCTACACCCATCCGGACATCGCGGATGTCCAGGTGATCGGCGTGCCGGACGTCCGCTACGGCGAGGAGCTGATGGCGTGGATCCAGGTGCGCGAGGGAGCCAGCCTGTCCGAGGACGACGTGCGGAAGTATTGCCAAGGGCGAATCGCGCATTACAAGGTGCCGCGCTACATCAAGTTCGTCTCAGACTTCCCGATGACGGTCACCGGCAAGGTGCAGAAGTTCCTCATGCGCGAGCAGGCCAAGGAAGAGCTCGGCCTGCAAGACGAGCGCACGGCCTGAGCCGGCCTGTCCGCTATCCGCCGGGCGCGGTGTCCACGTCTGCTCAGGTCGGCTCTTCGGGCAGGTCGGCTGGCCGGCGCGGCCGCAGGTGCAACCCGGTCGGCGGGTCCGCAACGCCGCCGAGCGGTGCATCAGGGCTGGGCTCTGAAGGCGACGCGCCGCTGGGGGTGTCGGGCGCGGGCTCGGTCGTCGCAGCCGGACCGGCCTCGTCCTCGAACCAGGGACGGGGTCGGAGATCGCGTCCACTGGGCGGTTCGTTCCCCGGCTGGCCGAGGGACGTCGTGCCCATGGGGTGGACGTCGAGTGGGACGTCGCCCCAGCTCGCCCACGTGGACGGGCCCGGCGCGCCTGTGGGGCCAGCAGCCCGACCCGGAGCTGGCAACCCGGCCGGCTTGGCTGGTGCCGGATGGGACGGGGGAGGCGGAGGGGGTGGGGGAGGCGGACGGTTGGCCGGATCAGCCGCCCCGGGCTGCGGTGCGAGGGGTGTAAGAGATGATGGTTCTGGCACGGTGAGCGGAGGCGGGGCGGTCGAGGCCGAGGCGGATGGCGCCGGCGAGGCCGAGGTCGGTGGGGCGGCCGCGCCCGGAGGAGGCTTGTGTCCGGCCGGCGGGAGGCCGACCTGACCGGGAGCGGTCGGAGGCGCGGGGGGCCACGGTGGCGATGCGGCCGTCCCTTGACCGGTCAAGCCCTCCGGCGGCGTGGGCGGCCCGACCGGCGGACGCGTCGGCCAGCCCGAGGGGCCGGTTGGCGCTCGATGCGGTGAGCCGGCCGGTGCGTTCGCCGGAGGTGGCTGAAGGGGTCCCCACGGCTGGCCGCCTGGCCCCGGATCCGGCGCCTGTCCCCGACCGGCACCTGGTCGGAAGCCAATTGGCGGGACGGCTGTGGCGCCGCGCGGCCCGAGGCCTTCGGGTGCGTCCTGGAGCGGACGGCGACGTCGCTGGCTGAGTCCCAAGCCGGTGGCCGCGCCGCCGGCAAGGACCAGCAGCCCGACCACGAGCCACCCGAGAGCCCTGCTGGCCTGGGACGATTGAGCGGTGCCCCGCACGGTGGCCGCGAAGATCCGCGAGCGCTGGTCGCCCGGGGTGAGGTTCCACACGAAGGTATGACCGGACTCGACCCGGTCGGCGTTATGGGCCGAGTCCAGAGCTTGGCCCGGCAGCGTCACGGCAACCCGGATCTTGATGTCCTTGGAGAGATCCTCCCAGTCGGGCGGCACGAGGGGCTGGCCCAGGAAACCACTTCCCTTGAATGACCAGCCGTCCTCCGTGGCGTCGACCTGGAGACCGGAAAGCGCTCCTTCGGTGCTGCCACCCGTCAGGGATTGCGCAGCGATGTCGAGCGCCATGTCGACATCGGCCAATCGGGCGGAGAGCTGTTCTATCTGGCTGAAGGAGGTGCGGAGTTCGACGCCCTCGTAGCCGTCAGAGGTGTACGGCGTGGCCCGGACGCCGGGCGGTATGTCTTCCGGGGGCGGGACCAGGTCAGCTCCAGTTGGCCCATCGCCACCCAGCTGTCGCAGGGCCTTCTGATCGACCGCCTCGATGGTGCGGATCTCACCACTGCCGTCTTCGTTGACATTGATGGCAACGTCCGCCTTGAAGCACCCGGTCGCCACCGCGGCGAGGACGGTGACCAGCACCACCAGACGGCACACGTCGTCGAGGGTACTTGTCGTGCGACTCATTTGACCCCTGGTCGCTGACGGTCCCGTCAGGCTCCGCCCGTCGCCTGCCCGGTGTAGCCTGCGGACAAATGTTTGAGCGGTGACACCCGGGAGGTGGCCGTGGCGAGAAGGAACGGCGAGTTCGAGCTGCGAGGCGTGAATCATGTCGCTCTCGTTTGCCGAGACATGGCCCGCACGGTGGAGTTATACACGCAGGTGCTCGGGATGCCCCTCACCAAGACCTTGAACCTGCCCGGTGGGGGCCAGCACTTCTTCTTCGACATCGGCAGCGGCGACAGCCTGGCGTTCTTCTGGTTCCCGAATGCGCATGAGGCCGTGCCCGGCGTGTCAGGGGCGGGCAACCTTCCCGGCAAGGGCGACATCTCCAGCGCGCACGGCTCGATGAACCACATCGCGTTCGACGTGCCGCTCGAGCAATTCGAGGAGTATCGCCAGCGCCTGGTGGACAAGGGAGTCGAAGTCAGCCCCGTCGTGGATCACGACGACAGCCCATCCACCATCGCCAAGAAGCTGCATCCGGGCGTATTCGTCCGTTCCTGTTACTTCCGCGATCCGGATGGGATCCTGCTCGAGTTCGCCTCGTGGTGCCGGGACATGGGCCAAGAGGGCGACGTGGTGCACGACCCCGTCAATGCCGAGGGTGAGTCCACGGCGCTGGACTCGGTGTACCCGGGAGTGGCCAGCGTCTGAGGCGGTGGCGCCGGGGGGCGCTGGGTCCGGGCGGTTCGGATCCGCGCAATTAACATCGCCGACGTGACTGTCATCAAGATCAACGCCATCACCGTGCCGGAGGGGTCCGGCGACGAGTTGGCCCGCCGTTTCGCCAGTCGAGTCGGAGCGGTCGACAATCAGGAGGGCTTCGAGGGTTTCGAGCTGCTGAAACCCACTGACGGTCGCAACGTGTGGTTGGTGGTGACGCGTTGGCGTGACGAAGATGCCTTCAATGCCTGGGTGTCGTCACCGGCGTTCTCCCACGGTCACCAGGGCGCCAGTGCCCCTGCCCCGCATGGTGGACCTGTTTCGGTGTCGTCCGAGCTCTGGTCATATGAGCCGACGGTGGCTGCGGAGGGACGGGCCGGCTGAGCCCCTTTGTGCGCAGGCGGTCGGCAGCTCACAATCGTCGAGCCGTTACCAGCCGTTTTCCGGGCGTTGACGGCTAGGCCAGCGTGGTCCTATACCGTCGACGTCGATGGCGCGCATCTTGGTCACCAACGACGACGGCATCGATTCGATCGGCCTGCACCACCTTGCCCGGGCCGTCCGGCCATTCGGCGAGGTCGTGGTGGTGGCACCCGATGCCGAGTACTCGGGGGCGTCGGCTGCATTCGGCCCGTTGCATCTGATCCGTCCGGACGTGCACCGGACCGATGTGGAGGGCATCGCCGAGTCGTACACCGTCTCGGGCCCGCCGGCACTGTGTGTGCTGTTCGCTCGGCTGGGGGTCTTCGGCCCCAAGCCCGATCTGGTGGTCGGGGGCATCAACCCGGGCGCGAACGTGGGACGGTCGGTTTACCACTCGGGCACCGTGGGCGCGGCGCTCACCGCCCGCAACGGTGGCATCTCGGGTGTAGCGATCAGCCAGGAGGTAGCTGACCTCGGCGTCGAGGGTCAGGGCTGGGAGGACATGCTGGCGGCGCAGCTGTGGGAGACCGCGGCCACTGTGGCCGCGGCCGTGGTGGAGCCGCTTGTCGAGAACCTGCCGCACGACCCCGTGGTCCTCAATGTGAACGTTCCCAACCTGCCGTTCGCCGAGCTCAAGGGGTGGCGTGAGGCGCAGGTCGGCACGGTTCCACCCCGAGCGGTCTCAGCCGCCCATCTCGAACCCAAACCGGGTCACGAGGGCTCGTTCAGGGTCGTCATGGAGTACGGACCGCCGAATCCGCTTCCCAGCGAGGTCGATGGTGGCGCGGTGATGGATGGCTTCGTGTCGCTGTCGTGGCTCTCGCGCATGGTGAACCAGCACCCGGAGGGCGTCGACCAGGTCGATCGCGGCCTCGACTCGCTGTTCGAGCGCTAGCGGGGGCGCTGCCCCCCGGCCCCCGAATGCCGGCTTCTTCGTTTCAACGTGACGAGTTGCGTGGACGAAGCAGCGCGAGCGGGGGCCGCTGCCTTGTGGCGCGGAGTGCCGCAGTTGTGGGCTAGACCGACCGCGTGCTCGGCCGTGGCCTGCGTCCGCCATTGTCTCCGCTGCTGGTCGCGGCGATGGCCGGGGCCATGCCTTCGCTCGACACGTCCGTCAACATCGCGCTGCCGGCGATCACCCGCCGGTTCTCGCTCGGTCTCGGCGCCATCTCCTGGGTCGTCGTCGGCTATGTGCTGACGTACGCCGCCTTGCTCTTGGGCTTTGGTCGGCTCGCGGACACAATCGGCCATCGCCGGGTGCTGCTGGCGGGACTTTCCGTGAGCCTGGTCGGCTTCCTGCTCTGCGCCGCAGCGCCCTCGTTTGCCCTACTCGTTGGGGCCAGGGTCGTGCAGGGAGCCGGCGCAGGGATGGTGTTGGGCAGCGCCCCAGCGCTGGTGACGCTCAGCGTGCCGCCCGAGCGGCGCAGCCGGGCGTTGGGCCTGTTCCAGCTGTGCGTCTCCGCGGGGTTCGCAGCAGGCGCTCCGGTGGGTGGCATCGTGCTGGGGGCGTGGGGATGGTCGGCGGTGTGGTGGTTCCGCTTGCCGGTGGGCGCGGTGCTTCTGCTGCTGGTGGCGACGACGCCCTCCTGGCCCGAAGTCCCCAGAGCGCGCGGGGCGGACGGTGCAGGGGTGGATGTCCCGGGGGCCTTGACGTTGGCGGTAGCCCTCGCCGGGCTGCTGTTGGCAGCCAGTCGCGGACGTGACCTCGGTTGGACGTCGCTGGTTGTGGTCGGCGCAGTGATCGTCGGGATGCTGGCCTCGGTCGCGTTCGTGCTGGTCGAGCGGCGCTCGTCGCATCCGGTCGTGGACCTGGCGTTGTTCCGGCTGCCGGGTTTCGCGCTGGCCAACCTGCTGAACCTGGCCGCGAATGCGTCTGGGTTCA
>JAXDQG010000454.1:0-2549 GCA_034667945.1 Acidimicrobiia bacterium
GACCAACGCGGCCGCCGCGAAACCCTCTGCGGCGCCTTCGCCCACACCATGCCCAAACACTTCGGCGACCGCCTCACCGGCCCCGAACGCTACTGCCACACCTGCCAAGCCATAATCAACCAACACCCACCCACCCGCCCCATCGACCCACCCACCGACCTCGCCGTCATCACCCACCTCATCACCCGACTCCCACCCCACCCCAACAACGCCGACCTCTTCACCTACCTCGGGCTCACCCACGCCACATGATCGCCGCGGACTGGAAGCCTGGTCAGGCAGGATGGTCGCTGGTCACACCATTGCGGTACAGCTCGGCGATGCGCTCCTCGTCGAGACCCGCTTCGTGCAGGATCTCCCGGTTGTGCTGACCGAACAGCGGCGCTGGTCGCCGTACTGACCCCGGCGTACGCGAGAAGCGCCACGGCCACGACGTCGTTGGGTACACCCCGACGACGGGATGCTCCACGGGCACGTAGAACTGCCGGTGGGCAATGTGCGGATCCGGCAGGATCTGCCAATTGGCGAGCACCGGGGCAGCCGAGATGCCCAGGCGTTGCAGCGCCCACGCCGCCTCGTACTGCTCGAGCCCCGCCGTCCACGTCGAGATGGCGTCATCCATCTCGTCATGCCGGGCCTGCCTGCCGGCCAGCGTCGCCAACTCCGGGTCGGCGGCCAGGTCCGCCCGCCCTATCGCGTCGGCCAGCACCGGCCAGTCGTCGTCGTTCTGCACCGCCACCGCCACCCAGTTGTCCGCTCCCGCACAGCGGTACACACCCTGCGGGGCGAAGCGCGGGTCTCGATTGCCGGCTGGCCGGCGCACCGTTCCGGTAGCCAGGAAATCGACCAGCATCTCGGTACAGAACGAGACCCCGCACTCGTTCAAGGCAATCTCGATCCATTGCCCCTCGCCGCTGTGCCGGCGGTGCTCGAGCGCCGCCATGACCGCCACCGCCCCCAAGATCCCGCTGACCGGATCGGCATAGAACAACGACGTGCGAGACGTCTGTCCGTCTGGATAACCGGTGATCGACGTCAGCCCCGACGTGGTCTCGATGTTCGCTCCGTAAGCCACCCAGTCCCGCCGCGGGCCACTGGCGCCGTAGCCGGACATCGACACCATGATCAGCCGCGGGTTCACCTCGTGCAGCACGTCCCAGTCCAGCCCGAGGTTCGGCATGACCCGGGCGCTGTTGTTCTCGATCAGCACGTCGGCGTCCCGCACCAGGTCCAGGAACGCCTCCCGGCCCGCAGCGTGCGAGAGATCAAGCACCACATCGCGCTTGTTGCGATTCATCTCGTTGAAGTACATCGACCGGTGGTGGCCCTGGCGCTGCTGGTCCTGCGTGGGGCCGACCCAGAACAAGGCCCGAGTGGCCGGCTTGGTCGCCCATTCCACCTTCACGACGTCGGCCCCGAGGTCGCCAAGGTGTCGCCCGCAGACCGGTCCGGCCCAGTTGTTGGTCACCTCCACTACCCGCAGACCCTCCAGCGCCCCACCGCCCGGCGCCACCCCGGCGGGGGGGTCGGGCCGGACCCCGGAACCAACCGCCGCTCGCACCGCTTCGGTGTGCTCGCCCACCCGGGGCGATCGGCCCCGCCGATACGAAGGCGTCAGGGAGAGGTGGAACGGTTGGCCGGGGAACCGCATCCCGTCGGCCTCGTCCCGTTCCCACCAATCCCGGGCGGCCAGCTGGGGGTCGTCGGCCACATCGCGGGCATCGAGCACAGGCGTGACGGCCAGTCGGAGGGCCTGACCGAACTCGACGATCTCCTCGACGGTCTTGTCCTTGGCCCATTCGGCTACCGCCTGGAAGATGCGGGGCACGTTGGCGAACCAGGTCGTCAGGTCGTCAGCCAGGTTCTCCTCGGCCAGATCGGGCCGGTCGATCAGCACGAACAGGTCCGGGGCCGGCACGATCTGCATCACGTACACCCAGCCGTCGACCGTTCGCACCAGGTCGTTCTCGACCCGGCGCAGCGCCTGGCCGCAGGCGGCCCACGACGAGACCAACCAGGCATGGGCGGCCAGCGTGGCCTCCAGATCGCTCACCTCCACCCGCTGCCCGTGCCCCGAGGCGCCGCGCTCGTAGAGCGCGGCCAGGACCGCAAAAGCGCCATGCGCACCGGCGTGGAGCTGGGCTTGGCTGCCAGGGAGCCACAGCGGACCGCCGGCCGGCGTGCCCGTGAAGTACAAGTAGCCCCCCAGTGCCCACGTGGCGATGTCACTACCGCGCCAACCGGCATACGGCCCGGAACGACCGAACGGGGACAGGTCCAGCTCGACCACGTGCTCCGGTCGTCCCGTCGGCAGCTGAGCGCCGAAGGGCGACGTGCCATCGACCAGCACCACGTCAGCTGACCATACGAGGTCGGCCAGGAACCGCGGTGCGTCAGCGGGCGGCACCACCGAGCGCTTGCCACCGGCCAGGTGGTCGAACAACGCGCCGCTCCCCCCGTGACCGGGGGCCAGCGGTGGCCGACACCGCAACGCCGAACCCTCGGCCGGTTCCACCAGCACCACGTCGGCTCCGAGGTCGGCGAGCAGC
>JAXDQG010000455.1:0-6509 GCA_034667945.1 Acidimicrobiia bacterium
GTCAGTCGACCCGTCGTCCACCAACCACAGTTCGAAGCCGGCCACCGTCTGTCCCGCCACGCTGCGAATGGCCTCGTCGAGAAACCGCTCGGCCTGGAAGAAGATCATCACCACCGAGACGGTTGGCTGCTCGTCGCGTTCCTCGAGCTCGATGCCGCGGTTCGGGCCAGCGTCGGCCTCTCCGTGCGCACCCGCCGGAGCGTGAGCCGCGGCCGTGGGGTTGTCGCTCACGTCGGCAGCCTCACGAATCGCAGGTGCTTTGCTCGGGCCGCCTCGACGATCTGCGGCAACGCGTCCACCGTGGCCGACCGGTCGAGGGCCTCGGGCGCCCACGGCTCCTGCAAGCCGTCGTGCAGCACGATCACGTCACCGTCGGCGACGCCCGCACAACCCGAAACCACCTGGCTCGTGCTGATGGCCGGCCGCCAATCCTCGGGATCGACGGTCCACAACCAGGTGTGGAGGCCGAAGCGGCGGGCCATCAGCCCGGTGCGGAGGCTGGGATCACCGTGTGGGGGTCGGAACAACGACACCGGGCCACCCGCAACCGCGGCCAGCATGTCGCGCCCTGCTCGGAGATTGGCGGCCAACTCGGTCCCAGCCAACGAAGGGAGCTCGGCGTGGTGGGCGCCGTGGCTGCCGACGGCATGGCCCTCCCGCACCATGCGGCGCACGATGTCGGGATGGGTGACCGCCAAATCGCCCACGCAGAAGAAGGTTGCGGGCACGTCGAGGTGATGGAGCACATCGAGAACGGCAGGCGTGTAGCAAGGGTCCGGACCGTCGTCGAACGTGAGCGCCACCAGGCCGGCGCCGGTCACGAGTCGGCGCTGTCGACGAAGCGATCGCTCGCGGGACGCTCGGGCAACTCGACGGGCTGCGCGGGGCACCCGACGCCACGGCGGCCTGACCTTCCATGAGGTACCCGTCTGAGGTGCCAACAGCGCGCTTTCCGCCTCGCCCGGCATTGCGTTATGACGTGGGTGGTTTTGCGTGAAGAAAACGCCGACAGCTTAACGATGACTTCGCACCGAGTGACCGGTCGAGCCGAACATCGCTCGGGACGTCGCAGCAAGTTTCCTCAGAGGTAGGGCGCCCGATAACGCAGCGACCCTCGCAGACGGCCGAAGGAGAAACCGGCCCGCACCAGCCAGGGACCGCGCTTGGCGGGAATCAGCACGAGCGGAGCCTCCAGCACGATGCGCGACCAGCGCTTGGCCACCTCCCACGCGGTCGGTCGCTGCATCCCCCACTGACGGAAGGAGCGGTACAGCAGCGGCTCGGAGCGCCCGTAGCGGCAGAACTGGCGAAACATGTCGCGACCGCGTTCTCGATGCCGATAAGCGACGACCGCATCCGGCGCATAACCCAACCGATAGCCCGAAAGCTGGGCTCGGAACGAGAACTCGACGTCGTCGTTCCCGACGACGTAACGCTCGTTGAAGGAACCGATCTCGTCGAGCACATCCGCCCAGACCGCGAAGTTGGCCCCAACCGCGAAGGGCAAGAACCCGAGTGCCACCGGCAGACGGTCGGTCGGCATGCGCGGCCGGCGCCCTCGGCCCGATCGGTTCAACAGCTCCTCGTCGAGGCGTCCGCCGACGACGTCCGCCTGCTGCGCCGCGTCGGCCAGTCCGGCCAACCAACCTTCGCCCACGATGTCGTCGGCATCGCAGAAGGCGAGCAGGTCTCCCTTCGCCGAGGCGACGCCCCGGTTGCGCGCAAAGTTGATGCCCGGCGCCTCGCGTGCTGCCACGAGCCGAATCGGCAGGTCGATGGCCCAGGTCTCGACCACGTCCTCCAGCGAGGCCGAGCCGCCGTTGTCGACCAGCAGCAGCTCCCAACGACCCTTCCAGGACTGATTGGCCAAGGCGTTGAGCTGCTCGTCCAGCGATGCGGGACGTCCCCTGACAGGGAGGATCACACTGAGGAACTCGGCGTTGCCGCGAGGGCGGAGGGGAGCCAGATCGGCCAAGGCATCAGGTCCGGAGGCGTGCACGCGAGGTCGCAGAGCGAGGTGGTCGATCATGTTCCAGCGAGTCCCATTCCTCACCGCCGATAGGACCCACCGGATCCGGTCTCCCACATCAGCAGGAGCGGACGTCCGGAGGCCCGCGGCGCGCATTTTCTAGACGCCCACCCGCCGTTGCCTTGTCCACCCAACGAATGCAGAAACTAGCCCGGAGATGCGGAACGCGGAGCAACCCGGCAGGAAAGATGGTGTGACCAGGACATGAATTGAGTGGACCGGCTGATCTCGCGTCCGGCATCCAAGGACGAGGCGCCCGGCGGCGCAGTGCTCCCGTCCGAACGACCTACGGCCGCTCACCGTGGTGGCATCTCCTCGGCGAACCATGACGGTTCATGGTGCTCGAAGGGGTGTCCGAGCGGCTGTCAGGGCGCCACTACGACGAGCGGGCCGACGGTCAGGTTATGAACCGTCGTGTCCGTGTGCTGGACTTCTGCCTATGCAGGCTGGAGAGTGTCAGGCCTCACCGGCCGCACGGGGCTGGTACCGCGACCCGTGGCAGCAGGCCGACTGGCGATGGTTCGACGGGCGCTCTTGGACACCCTATGTGGCCGGTGCCGCGTGGGCGTCGCCCCGCGAGCCGGCGAAGACGCGACCGGTTGTGCCCACGCTTCCACTGCCGGCCGCCTGGGCCGCCATCGCCGTCCTGGCAGCGGTGACGATCATCGACCGGGCGGTGGCGTCCTTGCTGACCACCCTCACCGTGCCCGATGTGGTCCGCTACCTGCTCCCCTTTTCGATCTATGGGCTCCTGACCGTGGCCGCCGTCCTCATCGTCCGATGGCATCGGCCCGGCATGCGCTTCGTCGAGTCCGTGGGAGCGAGAAGCAAACCGGTCGACATCGCCTGGGGTGCGGTGTGGATGATCGCGGCGCGGATCGCGGCCACCATCGTCGGCGTGGTCATCGTGGTCGGGCGTGTCCCCTTCCGCACGAATCTGCCCTTCGATCCCCACGCCGACCGGTTCCGACCACAGCTGTCAGGGTTCCTTGTCCTCATCGTCGTGGCCGTGGTCATCGCCCCCATCGTCGAGGAGATCGTCTTCCGGGGTGTACTGCTACGTGCGCTCCGCTCCCGCCTGTCCGTAGCTCCGGCGGTCGTGATCCAGGGTGTTGTGTTCGGCGCCAGCCACGCCTCGCTGGCCTACGGCGCGGGCAACCTGGGGCTCATCCTGGTGCTCAGCGCCATGGGCGTGACCTTCGGGTTCGCTGCGGAACGGGCCGGGCGGCTCGGACCGTCGATGTGGGCCCACGCCATGGTGAACGCCACGGCAATTGCCCTGGCCTGGCTGGTGCTCCGCTGAACGCACCGCCGGGCGGAGGCAGCTCGGCGCCTTGAATCCGGCGGGCGCCCAGCCTTCAGCCTCGGCGGCGGAAGCGGGCGAAGAGCCCTCGGCGATGCGGGCGAGGCTTGCGGGCCTTGCGCAATCGGTCCCCTTGCCCCAGGTCGCAGCGCTCGACCTGTTCGGCCAGAATGGGATCATCGTCGAAGTACGGATTCTGGTCGAAGAATGGGTCGTCGTCGAAGCCCATGGAATGGTGACTCCCCGCGGTCCGAGTGGGCAAGAACTGCGCGGCTACCCGCCGTCGTGAGATCTGACCGTAGCGGGAACTCGACCGAACGAGCCGGCGTGCTGCGTTCTTAGCAAGCCCATCCGGCCGCACCTTCAGACGGCACATCGGTGAGATTCGAGAAGGAGCATTGTCGTGGCCATCACCGGCGTTCACGCCCTCCTCTACAGCCCCCAAGCCGACCAGGTCCGTGCGCTCCTGCGTGACGTGTTGGGCTGGCCTCATGTCGACGCCGGCGACGGCTGGTTGATCTTCAAGCTGCCACCGGCCGAGATGGGGGTCCATCCGTCAGACCATGCCCAGCACGAGATCTCGCTGATGTGCGACGACATCGCAGGGACCCTGGACGATCTGCGCAGTCGCGGTGTCGAGGTCGTCTCGGAGATCCAGCAGATGGGCTTCGGCCAGGGTGCCACCATCCAGCTGCCGGGAGGGGTCGACATTTTGGTCTACGAGCCGCGTCATCCGACCGCCCTCTGAGCCCGCGGCCCACCACGTGCGTGGGGGGGCCATGACCAACGCCCATTTTCGGCGACGCACCCGCCGGAACGGCAGCCGGCCGCGGTTAACGTCGCAGCATGACCCGTGAGCAACTCACTCACAAGGAAGTCACCGACGCTACCGCGGCCGCCGAGGCAACGATGCGCCTCCAGAGCGTCCCGGTGAACATGTACGAGACCAGCGGAGCTGTGGTCATCGTCGCACCGCTACCCGCCGTGACCGCGGACGATGTCACGGTCGAGCTGAGAGACCGCCGTCTTCGTTTCTGGGCGCATTTGCGTAGTGCCGCGCCCCGCGAATATCTCCTGAACGAGTGGGACTACGGCGGTTACGAACGCGAGATCGAGCTTCCCGCCGGCTACGGCAGCGGACTGGAGGCATCGTTGGCGAACGGGCAGATCGCCATTCGGGTACTGCGGGGAGACCCCAGCGGGGCGATAGACGCCAAGCCAAATGAAGGCGCCGTCGCCAACGCCTGAGGACGGTTGCGCCGTAACCCTCGTCCTGTAGCGACCTACGGGATATTTGACTCAATGCGCGGCGCGGCATTGTCGCGCGCCGGCCACAAGACGGCGCCTCCGTGGTGGGATAGCGTCAGGACCATGGCAGGCATCTCGGCTGTGAAATGTCTGCACGTCGGCGAGGCGGTATCCGCCCTCGGCGGCGCCGCACTGCTCGCCGGGAGCTGGGTGGTGGTGGCAGTCACTAACCACGTGTCCGAGCCAGAGGCCCGGCTGTTTCATGCAGTGAACGACCTTCCCGCCAGTTGGTGGCCGATCGTATGGACGCCAATGCAGGCCGGGAGCTTCCTCGGCTCTCTGGCAATTGTCGGAATCGTGGGCGCGCGAACACATCAATTGCGCCTTACGCTTGCCGCGCTGCTCGGCGAGCAGACGGCGTTCTGGACGGCGAAGCTCATCAAGCTGTTCGTCGCTCGCGGGCGTCCGAGCAGCATCTTGACCGACGTCAACCTGCATGAGCACGCCTCGGGTCTGGGCTACGTCTCGGGGCACACGGCTGTTGCGTTCGCCCTGGCCACGGTGCTCAGCACGTCTGTGCCGCCCGAGTGGCGAGTGTTGGTTGTGACATTTCCCTACGTGGTGGCGCTGGGTCGCCTGTATGCCGGGGCCCATATGCCACTGGACCTGGTGGGTGGGGCCGGTCTCGGCTTGCTGTGCGGTGCGCTGGCCCGAAGACTGGCCCGGCTGGGCAGGCTCCTTCCGACAAGCGGCTTTCCGTCTCGCGGATTGGTCGGCGCGCAGTGATCAGCAGGCGCCCGGTGATCAACAGGCGCCCGGTGATCAGATGCCGCGCAGTGATCAGATGGCGCGCTGATCAGATGTAATTGCGACGCTCCAACAGCTGGAAACTGAGCCATCCGGGGAGGATCGGCAGCCAATAGGTCGCCAGTCGGTAGGCCAATACGGCGGCCACCGCGATGCCTGCCTCCATCCCGACCGCGGTCAGGCCGGCCACGAGCGCCGCTTCCATGGCACCCAACCCCCCCGGGGTCGGTGCCGCGGCGGCGATGATCGAGGATCCCAGATACACCGCTCCCACCTGGCCATAGGTGAGTCCCCCGTGGAAGGCGGCAATGGCGCAGGCCAGCGCGGCCGTGTACGCCAGGGTCACGCAGATCGATCCACCGAAGAGCGCCACGAGCTTGAGCGGTGATCGGGCCAACGCAACGACGCTCGACACGGACTTCTCGAGTTGAGCTATTACACGAGTCTTGAGCATGCGTCGGCCGCGCCGGGTGGCCGCGACACTGCCGACGAGCGCCAACAACACGGCAATAGCGGCCAGCACCTTGCTGTTCGAAGGGATTTTGAACGCGCTGTTGCCCTGACCCGCCCACGCCAGAAACACCGCCAGGAGAACGACGTGGACGATGGCACCGGCCAGCACGTTGAGCCCCATACCGGTTACCGCTTCGGCGGGCTCTGCCCCCGCTTTCTGCATGAAACGGACATTCAGTGCCATACCACCGACGTTGGCCGGCGTGACCCGATTGACGAACGACGATGCCAGCTGGGTCTGCACATTGGCCAAGAACGGCAGCCGGGCCCGCACACCGCCGGACGTCGAAATCGCTGCTCCGACATACGTGCCCATCGACATGGCGACGCAGCCGAGCAGCCACCCCCAGTTCGCCGAACGGATGGCCCGGACGCTGTCACCCACGTGTGCCAGTTGGGGCAAGAGGATGTAGAACGCGCCGCTCAACATCACCACGGTGATCACGGTGCGGGGTCGCACGCGGACAAGCCGCTCCAGAGGGACGGGCTCCTTCCCCGTCGCGGTCGCAATGTCGGCCCGCAGCTGACGAAGCAGCGCCTTGGACGCGTGTCGCCGGGTTGCGGCCGACAACGCCAGGGGCTGCAGGAACGGCAGCGCAGCCGCCAGAT
>JAXDQG010000456.1:0-4310 GCA_034667945.1 Acidimicrobiia bacterium
GCCGGCACGGCACCGACGAGCGACTGCACGATCGCCGCGTAGACGCCACTGTCGCGCCGATACCGAGCCTGCGTGTCGCTGCTGCTGCATGCCGAGAGCGACATGTTGAGCAGCAGCCACATACCGACCACGCCAGCGGCGAGTCCCCTCCGTAGAACCTCGCTGCAGTGCACTGTTCGAAACGCTAGCCCGGGAGTGCCGTCAAAGAGCCATTTACTTTGATCTGCGGTGCGCTTTGATCTGCGGTGCGCTGACGGCAAGGTCCGAGTTTTTGGTTGAGCTGTGCTGATGGCAAGGTCCGAGCGCGGCGAGACGCCGACTCAGGAGATGCGTGGCGCCGACGGGACCGTGGTTAGAAGCGGTCCATCGACCGGACATTCTCCGGCGTCCACTGCCGGACCTCAGGCG
Source organism: Acidimicrobiia bacterium (assembly GCA_034667945.1). GTDB lineage: Bacteria > Actinomycetota > Acidimicrobiia > Acidimicrobiales > CAIXPF01 > JAXDQG01. The sequence continues at coordinate 409 of JAXDQG010000456.1, forward strand.
TTCGCTGTGCGCTTCCGCGGCCCCACTCGACGTGTGACAGGACCTTCCGGGAAGGCGCAGCCCCGCCCATCACGCCCGACGGACGAAGTAGATGATGAGGATGACGAGCAGAATGACGACGAGTGTGCCGACGCCTATATACATGGTCAGTGCCTACCCGGGGGTACGCATCGGACAAACGTCGTCACTGTGCGGGACTGCACACGCGCGGCCCGCCGTACATCTCGGAACGATTGACCTGCTGACGATCCGTACGCCCATATATGGATTGCCACCAGACCTCCCGAGGGCGCGACCGGTTTAGCGGTAAATACCGGGGTCAGCTACGGAAGTAATAAACCAAACGATGAGGAAGAAAGGGTCAGTTTTCGTTGGTGATTGCTCCGCGCTGCTCGGCAGAAATGCGCCGGCCGCGCCGACAGTGCGGAGTTGAGCCGGGCGGGCCGACTGGTTCGCAATGTCCGATGCGGCGGACTGTCCGCCAACGCTCCGGCGGGCTAGACCACTGCCATGGATTTCGATCTGGACCAGGTAGACGCACTGCTCACCACAACCAGGGCGGTGCGCAAACGACTCGACTTCTCCCGGCCGGTGCCGGACGAGGTGCTGCTCGAGTGCCTGCGGCTCGCCATCCAGGCGCCCACCGGGTCCAACACCCAGACCTGGCGCTGGTTGATCGTGCGCGATCCGGCGAAGCGCGCCGAGCTCGCCCGTCTTTACCGGGAGGCCGGCGGTGACTACCTGCGGAAGCAGGCCAGCTCGGCGCAAGCCGACACGCAGATGGGCCGGGTCTACGATTCCGCGGCCTATCTGGCCGAGCACCTGGCCGAGGCACCGGTGCACGTCGTCCCCTGTGTGCTCGGTCGACCCGGCGAGCGGGGCTGGAACGCGGCAGCGCTGTTCGGCTCGATCGTGCCGGCGATGTGGAGCTTCCAGCTGGCGCTGCGCAGCCGCGGTCTCGGTACCTGCCTGACGACGCTGCACCTCGAGGCCGAGGACGAGGCTCGACAGCTCCTCGGCATCCCCGAAGGCGTCACGCAGGCCGGCCTCCTTCCGGTGGCCTACACGAAGGGCAGCGACTTCAAGCCGGCCAAGCGCCGGCCGGTCGAGGAGATTACCTACCTCGACGGCTGGAAGCAGCCACTCTGACGCTGTCAGTTGTTCGGGCGCACTCAGTTGCTCTGGCGGAACCGGTGGACGGCCAACCCGCAGGAGCCCACGCCAATGGCGGTGATGACCGCGATCTGCGCGGCCGTGCCCAGGTGCACGCCGAAGATGGGGATCGAGCCGGCCACCGAGTCGCCGAGCACCAAGCGGCGAATGGGAGCGACACCGTAGGTCAGCGGGTCGAGCCGGGTGAGCACGGACAACCAGGCCGGCAGGCCGGTGACCGGGTAGATCGCCCCCGAGAGGAAGAACATCGGCATCATGACCAGCTGCATCACCACCTGGAAGCTCTCGAGGCTGGCCATGCCGGCCGCCAAGGCCACTCCGATGCTGGTCATGGCGAAGGCGACCAGCAGGAGCATCGGCAGCAGGAGCAGGACCTTCACGACGGTCAGGTGCACACCGATGATGGGCCCGAGCACGAGGAGCACCACCGCTTGCAGGGCGGAGGTGGATGCTCCGCCGAGGGCTTTGCCCACCACGAGCGATGTGCGACTCACCGGCGCGACCAGCATCTCCCGCAGGAAGCCGAACTCGCGGTCCCACACGATCGAGATCGCCGAGAAGATCGAGCTGAACAGCACGACCATGGCCAGCACGCCGGGGTAGAGGAACTTCTGGAAGCTCACGCCGACCGGGGTCGCTCCCCGGGAGACCAGGCGGTTGAGACCGGCCCCGAAGATGAACAGGTAGAGCAGCGGCTGGGCGAAGCTGGTCAGTAAGCGGGTGCGATTGCGCCAGAAGCGGATCATCTCGCGACGCCAGATCATCGCCACAGTGCGGAGGTTGCGGGACAGCCCGGCGCGGTCGAGGTCGACGTCACTGCGGGCGAAGCGTGCCAGGGCAGCGAGCTCGTGGCCGTCGTCGGGTTCGGTGGAGCGGGGGCTGGTGGGTTGACTGGTGGGCCCGGGTCGATCCGCGTGCAGGGCCATGTGTTGGCTACCGCCTCCCTGCGCCGAAGCCGCGCATCATGGGGCTGGCCCGCAGCCGATCCCCGGCGCCCACCTGGGCGTCGCGGATGGCGCGGCCGGCGTACTTGAAGAACACATCGTCCAGGCTGGGGCGATGTACGGTGACCGTGCGCACCGTGGGATCGATCGCTCCGCCGAAGAGCCGGGGAACGAAGGCCTGGCCGTTCGCGACCAGGATGCGCAGGCCCTCGCCGGTTGCAGTGGCCTCGATGCCCAGCCGCTCCCGAAGTTGGCGAGCTGCCGTGGCGTCGTCCGAGGTGTTGACGATGACCGTGTCGGCGCCTACGGAGGCCTTGAGATTCGCCGGGGTGTCGAGGGCGACGATGGTGCCGTTGTCGATGATGGCGATGCGGTCGCAGTACTCGGCTTCGTCCATGTAGTGCGTGGTCAGGAAGAGGGTGATGTCCTGCTCGTCCTTGAGCCGGGTGACGTACTGCCAGATGTGGCTACGCGTCTGCGGGTCCAGGCCGACCGTGGGCTCGTCGAGGAAGAGAACCCTGGGAGAGTGGAGCAGGCCGCGGGCGATCTCCAGGCGGCGCTTCATCCCGCCGGAGAAGGTTCTGACGAGGTCGTTGCGGCGGTCCGCCAGCCCGACGAGGTCCAGCACGGCATCCATGCGCGGCCGCACCTCGGCGCCCGGCACGCCGTAGAGCACGGCGTGAAAGATGAGGTTCTCCTCGGCGGTGAGCAGGTCGTCGAGAGTCGGGTCCTGGAAGACGAGACCGATCCGTCGGCGGACTGCGTCACGCTCGTCGACGATGTGGCGGCCGGCCACCCAGGCATCCCCGCGGGTGGGGCGAGCGAGCGTGCAGAGCATGGAGATGGTGGTCGACTTGCCGGCCCCGTTCGGTCCGAGGAAGCCGAAGGTCTCCCCGGCATCGACGTCGAAAGAGATGCCGCGGACCGCGTCGAAATCGCCGAAGGACTTGCAGAGCTGTTCGACCCGGACGGCGTGACCCACACTTGCGACACTATCGGCCGATTGGATCGCTCTTTGTCGGCGCGCCCGGGATGTCTGAGGTGCGCGAGCAGGGGGCATGATTTCCGCCATCTGGCGTAGCCGGGGTGGCCGGGACGTCAGCGGCCGCAGCCCTCCTTCCCCCAGCGCTCGCGGCCCGGCGAGAGGGTCGGGAGCCCACCCCCGCCCCGACCCTCTCCGCCGCTCTCCGGCAATCATTTATTGGCTGTCAGCCCAATCTCACAAGAAACTTTCTTGTGCCTCTCCCGGTACCTACGTTTTTCGTCTATACGCATCGATTCGACGTCGATTCGCTGTGACACACAGTCCGAGTGTCGACGTCGTGGGCCGGGTATTCCATCCAACCCGGGCCGGCCGTCGACCACATGAAGTGAGATTAAGACTTCGCAGTGTGGTACCGCGGCAGGCCGAAATTGAGCGACCGGGAGGCCCCAACTCACTCTCAGCTCAGCGGGCGCCGCCGATCCATCGCCAGCGAAAGCACACACGCACACGCCGCCGGCACCGCCATGGCCAGGGCCGCCACCCGCACGCCAAATGCCGACCCGATCAGCCCGTCGACCAGGCTGGCCAAGGGCCGCGTTCCGATGAACGCCATCGTCCACAGCGCCATCACCCGGCCGCGCTCGTGATCGCTGATCGTGCGGTACAGCAGCGTCGTCGTCCGGGTTTGCGAGGTCAAATAGCCGAAACCGGCCAGCACCGCTCCGACCAACAGTTGCGGCAGTCCCCCGGCCAGGGCGAACAGCACGGTTCCCCCCGTGAGGAGCCCCAACAGCGCAGCC
>JAXDQG010000457.1:0-5652 GCA_034667945.1 Acidimicrobiia bacterium
AGTCGTCGTCCTCCTCCACCACGGCAGGGGGCAGCACGACCAGTTCGAGCGCCCCGGCAGTCACCGTGGTCCAAGGGCCCGACGCCCCAGCCGGCACGCTGCCCACGGTCGCGGGAGCCATGAACGCCAAGCCCCAGTTGACGATCCCCAAGGCCGATCCGCCCACGGCCCTCCAGACGCAGGTGATCACGCCGGGTAGTGGTCCAGCCGTTGGCAAGGGCGACACCGTGGAGCTCCAGTACGTCGGGGTCACGTGGGGCAATCGCACCCAGTTCGACTCGTCGTGGGACCGCAAGACGCCGTCCAGCTTTGCCATTGGCGTCGGCCAGGTCGTACCCGGGTTCGACAAGGGCCTGACCGGTGCAAAGGTCGGGAGCCGCATGCTGCTGGTGATGCCCCCAGCCGACGGCTACGGCAGCACCGGCAACAGCAAGGCCGGTATCAGCGGTACCGACACGCTGGTATTCGTGGTCGACCTACTGAAGACGTTCCCGCCGGCGCTGGCCGCCGACGGCGTCGTCCAGCCGCCCGACACGTCGGGCAAGTTGCCAACTGTCGAGGGTGCGCGGGACGCCAAGCCGACGGTGAAGGTGCCGTCGTCGGTGCCGGCCCCGACCGCGCTGGTGGCCAATCCGATCATCAAGGGCACCGGTCCGGTGGTGACCTCGGGCCAGACGGTGATTGTCCAGTTCGTGGCGTTCAAGTGGGCCGACGGCAATGAGCTCGGCACGACGTGGGACGGGGCGGGAGCCGTCTCCTTCCCCGTGGGGTCCGGTCAGGTGCTGCCCGGGTGGGAGAAGGGCCTCACCGGCGCGTCGGTCGGTAGCCGCATGCTCCTGGTCCTGCCGCCTGCTGAAGCCTACGGCCCGGCCGGCAACAGCAATGCCGGCGTATCGCCGACCGACACCCTGGTCTTCGTGATGGACGTGCTCGGGGCCTACTGACGGTCGGGCGCCCGCCCGGCCCAGCGCTCTGTAGTATCCGGCGCGTTTCCGACCAGGAGTTCGCCGTGATCTACGAGCTGCGCATCTATCGGGCCCACCCGGGCAAGCTGCCGGCGCTGAGCGCCCGCTTCCGGGACCACACCTGCCGTCTCTTCGAGAAACACGGCATCAAGAACGTGGGCTACTGGACCACGTCGATCGGCGGCCGCAACGACGAGCTGTGGTACATGCTCGCCTACGAGGATCTCGCCCAGCGCGACAAGGCCTGGGCATCCTTCATGGCCGATCCCGATTGGCAGCAGGCCCGGGCCGATTCCGAGAAGGACGGCCCGCTCGTCCACCACATCGAGAACCGCATCATGCAACCCACGAGGTACTCGCCTCTCAACTGATCGGCGGGCGCCGGGTTGCTCTGCGGGGTTGCTCTGCGGGTCGCCCTGCCGGCGCGCTTGAACAGCCGCTCGCCCCCGTCCCTGGGCGAGCGGCTGGCGCGTATTTTTCCGACCGGCTACTTGCGCTTGGCCGGCGTCGCAGGCAACCGGTTGACCAGCTCCTCCAGCAGGCATTCGATGCGGGAGAGGCGATCATCGCCGAGTGCACTGCTGCTCGCCGCCGAGCCGTTTTCCTCGGAGCACAGTTGGCCGTAGCACTCTTCGAACAGCCGGCCGCTGTCACGCTCCTCGGCGATGTAGCGCCCCAGCAGGGCGCCGGTCTGGATGTCGATCGTCTTGTCTTGGAACATCGTGGAGAAGATGTCCGGCTTGTCCATATCCTCCGGCCGGCCCAGACCCAGCTTCTCGAACTTCTCCCGATCGGTGAGGGTCGACGAGGCCGCGATCTCCGTGCGCTCGGCGGTCTTGGCATCCGGACGCGGCTGCACGCTGTAGCCCAGTTCGCAGACGCGCTTGGCGAAGGCCTTGCTGTGCTCACCCTCCCGCAGCGCAATCGTGGAGATGATCTGGCGGACGTCATCCCTCGGCGTGGTCTGCGCCCAGGCGGAGAGGTAGCACTCGGCTTCACCCTCGGCATTGGAGATGGCGTTGAGGAGACCCAGGTAGGACGGCTTTTCTGACATCTCCCCAGCTTCGCGGAGGGGAAGGGGTATCGCAACCGCCGTTTGTGACGATTGTCATTCTGGAGCGACATGCACCGCCGACGGCTAAACCGGGCACATGCAGCTGGGCTTCTTCGCCATGAACACCGATTTCGCCATCCGTCCCGAGGTGATCGCACCCGCCTTGGAGGAACGGGGTTTCGCCTCCATGTGGGTTGGCGAGCACAGTCATATCCCGGCATCGCGGCGGACGCCCTACCCGGCCGGCGGGGAGTTACCGAAGGGCTATTGGCACTTGCTGGACCCGTTCGTCTCGCTGAGCGCGGCGGCAAGCGTGACGAGTCGGTTGCGACTCGGCACCGGCGTCTGCCTGGTGCTCGAGCATGATCTGTTGGCGCTGGCGAAGGCGGTGGCGACGCTGGATTACCTGTCGAACGGGCGATTCGACTTCGGCGTCGGTGTGGGTTGGAACGTCGAAGAATTGGCCAACCACAGCTCGGTTCCCTTCCGTCAGCGGTACCGGGCATTGCGTGAGCACATCGCAGCGCTGCGGGAGATCTGGTCGAAGGAAGAGGCGTCCTTCGAGGGTCAGTTCGTTCGCTTCGACGCATTGTGGAGCCATCCAAAGCCGGTACAGCAGCCCGGGCCGCCGGTGTGGTTCGGTGCGGCCGGACGGTTGGGAATGGCGCACAGCGCAGAGTGGGCCGACGGCTGGTGCCCCATCGAGACCGGGTTCCGAGACGTTGCCGTGGGCATGGAGCGCTTCCGACAGCAGGTGCGCGAGGCGGGCCGGGATCCTCTGTCGGTGCCGATCACGCTGTTCGCCATGGGGAGGACGGATGGTGACAAGCTGCGTCGATACCGGGATCTGGGCGTGCACACGGTGGTGCTGGGCACGGCCGGGTCGGTGGGGCGGGATCTCGATCGGACGCTGCCGGTGCTGGACGAGTGGGCTCGGCTGGTGCCCGAGCTGAGCGCTTGACCCCTTGCTAATCTAGGAAGCTGTAGCCACCAGCGCTCTGCGCTCGCCCCCGGATCGGTCCTGGTCAGGGCTCATGTCGTCTGTGTTGCCGCTCGCGTACCGGTTTCCCCGGTGGCGAAACCGGTTGTAGAAGTCATTGGTTGTTGGCCCGGGACGCCGGCCGCCGCGTGTGGCGGCGGTATGTGGCGCCGTTCCGGGTGCTGCGCTCAGACCCGGCGAAGCCCGGGGTGTCGGATGAGGGCCTGCCGTCACTGTCTGAGGTCAGACTGCTTCGCTGGGCGTTCGCCGGCACGTTCCCGCAGGTCAGCGCGCCCGAGGTTGGCCCGCCCCACGCCCATTCTGGTTTCCCCGGTGACGAAACGCCGGCCGCCCCACGCCCATTCTGGTTTCCCCGGTGACGAAACGCCGGCCGCCCGCCGACCCGTGTTCCCCCGGGGACGGAACAACTGCGGCGAGCAACAGTCGGGTTGTCGCGGCGCGCCGGGCTGGCGGCGGCTAGCCGGAGGTCGCTCGGGCCGACCTTCCGTCACCGGAGCAAGTGTCGAAACCGGCTCGCAGCCACCGACCGGTTTCATCACCGGGGAAAGCGGTACGGGCGCAAAGCAGCAGGTCAACGGCGTCCGGCGGCCCTTCCGGCGCGTGGTTGTGCCGCCGCTACGCGTGAACGGGACACAAGCTGTCACACCCCCTCCGTACGGTGTTAGCCATGGAACACAGCGACGGAACGTTCACCTGCCACTGGTGCGCCACCAACTTCCCCCGCCGCAGCCACACCGGCCGCAAACCCCACTACTGCACCGCCACCTGCCGCCAACGCGCCTACGAACACCGACGCCGCGGCGCCCGCTACCCCAGCCGCCCCTGGCCCGAAGCGCTGCCAGCCCGAAAACCGACGCCGAAACGCTACGAGATGGGCCGCCACTACTGAGGTTGCCCCGCTTTGACGGACGGGGTTGTTAGGCGGCGGCGGTGCCGTCTTGACGGCGACGGTACCAGTTGTTCTCGACGTCGATGGGGGCTCGGTAGTTGAGGCTCGAGTGGAGCCTGCGGGGGTTGAACCATCCTTCGATCCAGCGGATCACGGCTCGGCGGGCGTCGGCCCGCGTGGCCCACCGTTGGCGGTGGGCGAGCTCTCGTTTCAGGGTCCCGAAGAAGCTCTCCGCGGCGGCGTTATCCCAACACACACCCGTCGCGCCCATGGACTGGCGGACACCGTGCCCTGCGCAGAGCCCCGCGAAGGCGGCAGAGGTGTATTGGGCGCCTCTGTCGGTGTGGAAGATCACGCCTTCCGCGTGACCACCGCGGGTCGCGACCGCCATGTCCAGGGCGTCGGCGACGAGCTCGGTCCGCATGTGCGGCGCGATCGACCAGCCGATCACACGTCGGCTGTAGAGATCGATGACGGTGGCGAGGAACAGCCATCCTTCCCCGGTCCGCAAGTAGGTGATGTCCCCACACCACGTCACGTTGGGTGCTGGTGGGTTGAAGTCCCGGGCGACGTGGTCGCGGGCCGCCGTGGCGGTCCGATCCGGGATCGTGGTCCGAACCCGCCGACGGCCCGACTCGCCCTCCCAGCCCCTCGCCTTCATCAGCCGGGCGACCCGTTTACGGCTCACGGTGAAGCCTTGGTGGGCCAACCAGGCATGAACTCGGGGGACGCCGTAGGTGCGGCCCGAGTATTCCCATACCGCCTCGATCTCGGCGCTCAGTTGGCGGTCGTCGAGCTGGCGACGTGACGGCGGCCGGGTTTCCCAGTCGTTGAACCCTGAGCGGGACACGCCGAGCACCCGGCACATCTCCGTCACCGACCAGACACTGTGGGGATCCGCCTTCTCCTCAGCGATGAACGAGTACACCGCGATCACCCGTTCTTGGGGTGCTGTGCCGAGAAGTAGGCGACTGCTTTTCCCAGGATGTCCCGCTCCCGGGTCACCCGCTCCAGCTCGCGGCGCAGGTCCCGGATCTCGGCCCGTTCCGCCGCACTTGGCGCCCCCGCGGCCTCCTCGCGGGCTCGGCGGACCCAGTTCCCCAGCGACGACTCGAAGATCCCGAGCTCCTTGGCGACCTTCGCGATCTGGCCGCCCGACGACTCCACCATGGCCACAGCCTCGGCCTTGAACTCCGGCGTGAACCTCCGCCGGGGACGACTACTCGATGACATAGACACTCCACTCCGGCCTTGCGGCCTCAAGCTACGTGTCCGTCAAAGCGGGGCAACACCAGTGCGTGGCGCCAGTCGCGTCGGAGGTCTTCGGCGGCTTGGTCGAGGTCGTCGGCGACGAGGTGGATGGTGGTGTGTCGGCGGGCGCGGCTCATTGCGACGTAGGCGAGTTCGCGTCCGCCGCCGTCGTGGAGGCGGTGGGCGGTATCGACGGTGGCGCCCTGGGCGCGGTGCACGGTGACGGCGTAGCCGTGGTCGAGGCGGTCGGCGCTCAGTTCGTCGCCTTCGAGGCGGTGGAGCTGCCCGTCATCCATACGGACCCACAACCGACGGGCGTCAACGTCGACGTGGTCAACGACGCCGCGTTGGCTGGTGACGATGGCGCCCCGGGCGGCGGGGGCGAGGGTGACGATGCGGTCGCCGGCGGCGTAGCGGCGTCCGTCGGGGGCGTGGAGCTCGGCGCCGGTGAGCCGGCCGGCGGTGGCCCAGGCGGCCCGGGCTCGGGTGTTGA
>JAXDQG010000458.1:0-7419 GCA_034667945.1 Acidimicrobiia bacterium
CGGTCCGCCTCCGCGTGCAGACCACCAGCCGTGACGGCGTGGCCCTCATCAACGCCCTGCGGGTCGAGCCCGAACTCGGCACGCCGGCGCGCGGGGGACTCCCCGAGACTGTGGCCGAGCGCCAAGCGGGTGGCGGCTGGCTCCTGAGGGGCCGCAAGATCTATTCGACGGGCATCCCTGGGCTGCGCTGGCTGGCTGTGTTCGCCCGCACCGACGACGGCGAACCGCATGTAGGGACATTCCTGGTCGAAGCCGGGACACCGGGTTATCGGGTCGAGCAGACCTGGGACCACCTGGGCATGCGAGCCACCCGGAGTGACGACGTCATCTTCGAGGGCTGTGCCATCCCGGCGGACCATGCGGTCGACATCGCGCCCGTCGGCATGGCGGGTCCGCCCGATCCCCGGCTCATGGTCTGGAACAACCTGGCCATCACCGCCCTCTACCAGGGCGTCGCCCGGGCCGCCCGCGACTGGCTGGTCGGGTATCTGCACGAGCGGGTCCCCTCCGGGCTGGGTGCGCCCCTCGCCTCACTGCCCAGATTCCAGGAGGCCGTCGGGCGCATAGAGGCTCGGCTGCATGCCAGCGGGCGCCTTCTGCAGGGCGCCGCGGCCGACGCCGAGCGCGCGACCGACCCGGCCCTCGCGGCGGCGGCCGCAGCACTCACCAAGCACACCGTGACCAGCAACGCCATCGACAGCGTGAGCGAGGCCATCGCCCTGGTGGGCAACCCGGGTCTGTCCCGCCGGCACCCGCTCGAACGGCATCTGCGCAACGTCCTGTGCAGCCGCATCCACACCCCGCAGGACGACACGATCCTGGGCGCCGCCGGACGCTCCGCCCTGGCCGCCGCCGCGCCGTCACCTGCGCCCCCACCCTCACACGCCGGAGGTTGATGCCGTGCCCCTGGAGCTCATCGGTTGGATCTCGCCGAGGGTGTCGTCCGAGATTGTCCCCCCTTCCGGGCCATCCTTCGACGCCAAGGTCATCGCCCACACCGCCCGCATCCACGAGGATGCCGACTTCGACCGCGTGCTGATCGGCTACTTCTCCAACGCCCCCGACGGCTTCGTGGTCGGCGCCCACGCGGCCGCGGTCACCGAACGGCTCGGCTTCCTGCTGGCCCACCGTCCGGGCTTCGTGGCACCCACCGTCGCCGCCCGGAAGCTGGCCACACTCGACCAGTTGAGCGGGGGGCGGCTGGCGGTGCACCTCATCTCGGGCGGCAGCGACGCCGACCAGGCTCGCGACGGTGACTTCGCCGATCACCCCGCTCGCTACCGGCGCACCGATGAGTACGCCGGCCTGCTGCGTCGGACGTGGACCGAACAGAAGCCCTTCGACCACCAGGGCGAGTTCTACCGGGTGGACGGTGCCTTCTCCGAGATCCGCTGCGCGCAGGAGCCGCATCTGCCGATCTACGGCGGGGGAGGCTCGGATGACGCCATTTCGGCCCTGGCACCCCATGTCGACGTGTTCATGTTGTGGGGTGAGCCGCTCGCCGATACGGCTGTCTTCATGCAGCGGGTCAGGAAGGCAGCCGCGTCCTTCGGCCGAGTCCCGAGCTTCAGTGTCTCCACCCGCCCGATCCTGGGCCGGACAGAAGGCGAGGCCTGGGACCGGGCGCACAGCATCTTGGAGCAGATCGAGGCTCGCAGCAGGGGTCGTAGGGCGCCCACGCCCCAGAACGCCGGCTCCCTCCGACTGCTCGACGCAGCCGCCCGGGGCGAGATCCACGACCGCTGCCTGTGGACGCCACTGGCCACGGCGACCGGAGCCCAGGGGAACAGCACGGCGCTGGTGGGCACGGCCGAGACGGTCGCCGAGGCGTTGGTCGACTACTACGACCTCGGCGCGACGACCTTGCTGATCCGGGGCTATGACCCGCTGCCGGACGCGGAGCAGTACGGCGCCGAGCTGATCCCGCTGGTGCGGAGCCTGGTCGAGCGGCGGGACCGCGAACGGCAACCCGCCTCCGCCTCAGGCTGATCAGCGGCGCTGGACGTCACGGCGGGCGCTGTGCATCAACCGATCTCCGGCTTTCATATGGACGACGAGGGCCATTGGGTCGCCGAGTTGGCCTGCGGTCATGACCAGCATGTCCGCCACGATCCGCCCTGGCAGCTGCGGCCGTGGGTGGTCGACGCGGCCGGGCGTGAAAGCCGTTTGGGCTGTCCGCTGGAGTGTCCCTTGTGCGACAGCGTGGTTAGTGGTCGCCCGTCTGGTCCTTGCAATCGTTGTCAATGACCTTTGCGGTGGTTTCGGTGAGGGTCCCCGGCCCTCTGAAGGACAATTTCGCGCCGAGCGTGAGTGAGAAGTCGAAATAGCCCGTCACGTCAGCCGGCCCGGTTGTCACCTCCGTGCGAGTCTTCACGTCGCAGCCAGTCGCAACATCGCGCTGCGTCGACGTCGTCGCGCTAAGGACGGTCCGCTTTCCCTCGGCTTTCCAGAGGATCGACAACGTCCCACGGTTTGTGAGAACACCAGCCAGATCGACGGTTGTGCCTCGCAGCACGCCGGGACTCGCGGTGACGTCAGTCGGGCGATTGCCATATGGATGGAGAACTGGATATGACACATGCCTACAGGTATTGGTGAGTAGAACCTTCTCTGTCCGGATTCCGAACAAGCGGTGCAGACCCAGGGTCGACCGTGATTTGACTGAGCAAACCGTAAGCCGGTCCCCAAACGATAACCGGCCTCGAGAGTTCGGCGGGGTTCGACGCCTCTTCGTTTAGCCCTTCTGCAGAGCTTCGAGGATTTCGTCGGAGTTGCTGATCCTGGCCAGGAACGCCATCGTCCTGAGGGAGCTCTGGTGCTCGTCCTCGGACCCTGTGGAGCAGCAATCTTCCGCTACAACGCAGTCATAGCCCATGTCTGCGCCGTGGCGCACCGTTCCTTCCACAGAAAATGTAGTGACAACCCCGGTGAAAACAACTGTGGTCACATTGAAGCTCTTTATCACGTTGTCGAGTTCGGTGCCGTAGAAGCCGCTGATTCTGCGTTTGGTGACGACGATCTCACCGGGGAGGGGCGCAACGTCGTCGTGGATCTGAGCGCCCCAGCTGCCTTCGACCATGGCACCCGACTGTCGAGCCATGAGAAAGAGTGGGAAGTTGTCACAGTTGCCGAGATGTTCAGGTCGAAAAAGAACCTGCACGTGCGCGAGCGGGAGATTCATGTCGCGAAAAGCCGCCAGCAACTTCTTTGTATTTGACAATACCCCACGTCGTTGAACTTCTTGGGGGAAATTAGCTGCCGAGAACTTCCCCTCAGGGTGACACAGGTCGTTTTGATGATCGGACATCACCAACATCGTTCGATTCTTTTCGAGGTTTAGCGTCATGCACCCTCCTGTGCTCGACCCGCGCATCATCCCACCTTCCTGTTGCACCGTCCACATCAATGAGGCGCGCACGAAGTCGTCGAGCCACCCGACGTTCGCGTCGCGCGGAAATGCCGCTGGAGGGTCGGGGCTCAGCGGGTGACGACCAGCCAGACCATCACGAAATGCGCGACGCCCGCCACGACAGTGAAGCAGTGCCACACCTCGTGATAGCCGAAGATGGCGGGCCACGGGTCGGGCCGCTGCCGGAAGAGCACGATGGCTCCGGCGGTATACGTCACGCCGCCGGCGATCATGAATGCCAGTTCGAGCGCGGTGAGATGCGTGGCTATCACCGGGGTGACCACCAGGGCAGCCCACCCGAGCACCAGGTAGAGGGCATTGCCCGACCGGTGGAAGCGCTCCAGCCCGATGAGCTTGAGCGCGATGCCCAGGGCCGCGCCCGCCCAGACCAGGGCGAGAAGCGGAACGCCCCAGACCAGCGGTAGGGCAAGGATGCACACCGGTGTGTAGGTGCCCCCGATCACCAGGAAGATCATCGAGTGATCCAGCCGCTGCATGAGCCGGCGACGGCGGTCGGAATGCGCCAGCCGGTGGTAGGCGGCCGATGTCCCGTACACCGCCGCCAAGCTCACGACGTAGATCGCTGCGCCGGTGCGAGCTGTCCCGTGGGGTGCAGCCAGCAACAAGGCCAGGCCTGCGGGGAAGACGGCAGAGAAGGCCCATGTGTGTAGATGACCTCGCCAACGCGGGCGAAGCAGCACCTGGGTCACGAGCTCAGGGGTGACGCCCTGCGATGGCATTCAGGAGATGTATCACGTCGGAAGACCGCTGTCGGCGCGGGCGGCGGAGTTCGCATTGCGAGGGTCTGGCCCGCACCGGCGGTGCGGCTCCGGCACGCCGAAGCTGCCGAAGGGCGATGGCTCGTCGCCGTTTCGCATAGGCTTCACGCATCTCTCCGCAGTTCACAGGGGAAATGTGGACGGACGCGGAGCGCGAGAGGGCGCGCGAACAGTCGACCTCCGAACCGACTGGGTGAGCCTGTTCTCGCTAGGGTGAGCCTTCGATCTACCGCCGTTTGTGAACCCTTGGGGGCCCGGCCAGTGAATTGCGACTCCAATGACGTGCGTGTGCTGGCCGAGCTCACCCCAGTGGCCGAGCAGCTTCTCGAACGTCATCTCGGCACGGCGCGGGAATGGTTTCCGCACGAGCTGATCCCGTGGAGTCGGGCGCAGGACTTCGAGTCGGGATGGACGTGGGCTGCCGAGGACGCGCCTGATGCGACCGCGGGCCTCCGCAGCGCCATCTATCTGAACCTCCTCACCGAGGACAATCTCCCGTACTACTTCCGCGATCTCGAGCGGATGTTCGGGGCGGATGGGGCGTGGGGCACGTGGGTTCGGCGCTGGACTGCCGAGGAGGGGCGGCACTCCATCGTCTTGCGGGACTACGCCGTGGTCACCCGCATCATCGACCCGGTCGAGCTCGAGCGCGGGCGTATGTGCCAAGTGTCCGGCGGCACCGTTCCGGCCCCGGACAGTCCGCTCGACGCGCTGGTCTACGTGGCCCTGCAGGAGCTGGCGACCCGGATCGCCCATCTCAACACGGCCAAGGTGCTGCCGGACCGCGCCGGCTACGAGATCATGAAGCGGGTCGCGGCCGACGAGAACCTGCACTACCTCTACTACCGCGACTTGGTTGCTGCCGCGCTGGAGCTGGACCCATCGGCGGTCGTCTGCAGCATCCATCGGCAACTGCGCAGCTTCCAGATGCCGGGAACGGGCATCCCGGACTTCGCGGCGCATTCCCGGGCCATCGCGGGCGCCGGCATCTACGACCTGGGCATCTACCTCGAGCAGATCGTGGTCCCGGTGGTCCTGCGCTATTGGGGGCTCGAGCAGTTGGAGGGCCTCGACGCGTCCGGTGAACAGGCCCGGCAACGCACGCTCAACCACATCTCCCGACTCTCGCGTCTGGCCCAGCGCCTGGAAGACCGGGCGCAGACCAGCGCGGCCACGAGCCCACCAGGCTGAGCGCCTGCCCCACCGGCACGGCTTGCCGGCGCTGCATTCCTAGACGGAGCGCGTGGGCTGCTCCGGACCATCCGGCACGTCCAGGAACTCCCTGAGCTCCTCGGCCATCTCCTGCGCCCGAAGCAGCAGGAACAGGTGGCCGCCACCCTTCACCACCCGTAGCCGGGCGCCGGGGATGGCGCACGCCAGCAGCTGAGAGTTGATCAGGGGAATGATGGGATCCTCGTCGCCGGCCAGCACCAGCGTCGGCTGGGGCAGTCGCCAGAGCCACGGGGCGCTGGTCCAGCGTCGCAGCGTGGCGAGCTGGTAGTAGTAGCCGAGCGGGGTCGGCGGGCGGGTGGTGCGCAGGTGGGTGTGGCGCCGTAACACGTCGGGGTGCCGGCGGATCTCGCGGCCGTAGAGCGTAGGTGCCACGGCGGCGAAATAGGTCGGGAAGTAGTACCTGGCCGGCGTGAGCAGGATGGCCACCGCCGCCGGGCGTCCAGGCAAGGATGTCCAGCCCGACATGGTGGCCGCCAACACGAGGCGGCGGACCCGATGCGGATGGCGCCGGGCCAGCTCTTGGGCCAGCGCGCCACCCCAAGAGAGTCCGAGCGCATCGACTTGGTGGTACCCGAGCTCTTCCAAGAGCCCGGCCACTAGCGCGGCCAGCCACCGCATGGTCGGCGGATAGAGCGGTGTCGGCGAGCCGCCGACGCCGGGGACGTCGAAGGCGATGGTGTGCCGATCGGCCAACGCGTCCCGCAGCGGTTCGAACAGATCGAGCGGCGCGCCGATGCCGTTGATCAGGAGCAACGGCGGTCGGTCCGGGTCCGGAGCGCCCTGTTCGGACACTCGGAGGCGCTGACCCCAGACATTGAACGTGCGGATGCCCGGGGGAGGAGTCTTCACGCTCAGCCCAGCACGTACGAGCCGGGAGCCGCCTCACCGGCCGGATAGTTGGCAGAGCCCAGCTCGGCCCGGGCGCCCACCATGTCGCCGGCGCGGGGCGACAGCCACCCGAGCCAATGGGTCCACCAGGACCCGCGTTGCTCGTCGGCTGTGGCCATCCAGTCATCCGCGCTGGCCGGCCTCGCGGGGCTGGTCAGGTAGGCGGCCTTGGCGTTGTCGGTCGGGCACACCAGAGTCTGGATGTGGCCGGACTTGCACAGGACGAACTCGGTCTCGCCGCCAACCAGCTTCATCGACTCGTAGCAGGCCTGCCAGGGGATGATGTGGTCGGTGAGTCCGCCGACCACGTAGGTGTCACAGGTGACGGCCCCGAGGTCGACCTTCGAGCCCAGCACCTCCAGATGGCCGGGATTGGCCAGCGCATTGGTGGACGTGATGGTGAGGAAGTCACCGTGGAGGCCGGCGGGCACGTTGGTGGCATCGGCGTTCCACGCGAGGATGTCGAACGCCGGGGGGTTCTTGCCCAGCAGGTAGTTGTTGACCCAATAGTTCCAGACCAGGTCGTTGGGTCGCAGCCAGGCGAACATGCTGGCCAGTTCTCGGCCCTCCAGCACGCCTTTGGAGCGCGAGCGACGGGCGGACGCAGCCACCGCTGGTCCGGAGGCGAAGGTCGAGACCGTTGACGGCACGGTGGAGTCGAGCGCGGTGACCAGGAACGTCATGGCGTTCACTCGCCGGTCGCCAAGGGCCGCCAGATGGCCTGCCATGGCGGCGGAGGTGATGCCGCCGGCGCAGGCCGCCAGGATGTTCAGGTCTGGCTGGCCGGTGATGTCGAGCGCGGCGTCGAGGGCCTGTTCCAACGAGCTGACGTACGTGTCGAGCGTCCATTCCCGCTGGTCCGGTCCGGGGTTGCGCCAGCTCACCATGAACACCTGGTGGCTGGCCTTGATCGCTGCCTCGGCCAGGCTCCGGCCCGGGGCAAGGTCCAGCACATAGAACTTGTTCACTTGCGGCGGAACGATGACCAGCGGTCGCTGGTGCACCTCGCCCTCCGTCGGGTGGTACTGGATCAGCTCGAGCACCTCGTTGCGGAACACGACTGCGCCGGGCGTGGCGGCCAGGTTCTTGCCCACCTCGAACGGTCGGGTG